>CAZFTH010000005.1:0-26903 GCA_964521745.1 uncultured Peptostreptococcaceae bacterium | reverse complement strand
AGAGGAAGTATGCCATGTAGATGCATCAAAAGGAATGGTTGCTTGGGCTAAAGAAAATGCAGAGCTTAGTGGTTTATCAAACAATAAAATTAGATATATAGTAGATGATTGCTTTAAGTTTGTACAAAGAGAAATAAGAAGAGGTAACAAATACGATGCTGTAATAATGGATCCTCCTTCGTATGGAAGAGGGCCAAATGGAGAAATATGGAAATTTGAAGAGGAGCTAACAAAGCTACTAAAGCTTACATCCGAGGTGCTAAGTGATGAACCGCTATTTTTATTATTAAATTCTTACACAACAGGATTATCTCCAACAGCTATAGAAAATATGCTGAAGCTTATAATTGTAAAGGATAAGCAGGGAAGTGTATCGAGTGGAGAAATAGGCTTGCCAGTGAAAAGAGAAGATTTAATTCTACCTTGTGGAATATATGGAAGATGGGAGAAATAAAAGTGACTCCTGAAGTAATATATGAAGACAACCATATTATAGTAGTAGTAAAACCCTTTGGAATGCCATCGCAAGAGGATGATTCAAAGGATTTGGATATGCTCAGCTGGGTCAAGGCATATGTAAAAGAAAAATATAATAAGCCAGGAGATGTATTTATAGGACTGGTTCATAGGCTAGATAGAGTGTCAGGAGGGCTAATGGTCTTTGCTAGAACCTCTAAGGCTGCATCTAGGTTATCAGATCAAATACGAAAAAAACAAATTGAGAAGAAATATACTTTAATTGCTGAAAGTAGTCTTGAGCAGAAGTCAGGCTTTATGGAAGACTTTCTTTTAAAGGACAAATCAAATAACAAAGTAAAAGCATTTAAGAATGAAGTTAAAGATTCCAAAGATGCAAAGCTGAACTATGAGGTTATAGATGAGAGACAGGGACTTAGCTTGGTTTCGGTAGGCCTTATTACAGGAAGGTCACATCAGATAAGAGTGCAGTTTTCGTCTAGAGGATGTCCTTTATACGGAGATTTAAAATATGGATCTTCTAATCCTCAAAAAAAATCCATAGCTTTATGGTCGTATTATTTGAGCTTTGAGCATCCTACTAAAAAAGAAAAGCTCGAATTCAAAATTGAGTTACCAGACCATAAGCCATGGGATATATTTAAATAGTCATAATTTCTTTGATTCTATATTTAGATTTTAGTGTGAAATATTTTTTCTAAATCGGTGGCTTTTTTAGGAGCCACCTTTTTCATGGATTCAAAGTATAAAATTATATCTCCTATATAAGGAAGGTCTTGACCTACGTATTTTTGAGTTAACTCTCTTATCTGCATAGCTGTGATACAGTTTGTATCGTGGATATCACAATGTCTGCATTTGGCTATAAGTTCAGCAAGCTTTTTCTCATAATATATATTGTGATTTTTGGAATTCGTTTTTAAAATAATACCAATAGATAGTGCAAGTATAAAGCTAAATAGAGCTATGTATGTAGGGGTGAAATATATTTTATCTACTGAAGAATATAGCCCTGATAAACCAAAGCCTAAGAATATAATTGAAGCAAGGACCTTCATTGTGACTTCTGGAATTCTTTTTCCAAGGACCTTCCCTACTAGTATACCAATTAAACTTACGGCAATCATTCCTGAGGTAGTTCCAAGAAGTGTTAGAAATGGATAAGTTGATTTAGCACCTAGAGTCATTGCTGTAAGTTGAGTTTTATCACCAAGCTCGCCTATAAAAAAAGCACTTGCTACAGTTAGAATGGGAGTTTTGAAAGCAAAAGAAGCCTCGTTCTCCTCGCCCTCATCTTCATATTCTAGTTTTAGAGACCAAAGTCCAAAAATAATAAACATAATGGCTGCAACAACTTTAATTAAATCTAGAGAAACATAGTTACTTATGAAGCTTGCAAAAACTATTGCAAGGCCGTGATTTAAAAATGCTCCCAGAAAAACTCCTATAAGAACTTGCTTTATTTTATATTTAGTTGAAAATGCAAGAGCTAGAAGCTGAGTTTTATCTCCCATTTCAGCTAGAAATATAAGTAAAAAAGATGATATAATTGTTCCCATGATTTTACCTCCTGATAAAAATTAAGGTACTATTTTTAATTAAATTAAGAATAGATATTAGCTTTAAAAATTAGAAATGTTGTTTTAAAAATATTATAGCTTTTAGTTTTAAAAAGATATTATAACTCATTCTTTTTCTAATATCAATTGACATAATGTAGCTTAATTATTAATAAAAAATTTTAAGATATTATTTTATTGCTAAAGCAGTGAAAGGTGATAGCTATGTGCTTCCATTATAATAAGCCTTTTATTTTAAAAGGTGAAGTCGGAAATAATAAATTCTCATTCGATAAAAGAGAGCTTTATAAAGAAATTTGCATTTCATCCTTAAAAGAATCAAGTGAAATTCACATAAATGAATCAACTACTGTAGCTTTTGCAGAAATGGATAACGATAAAGAAGTGGGTTTTAAAGGAATTGATCCCTTTATAGTAAAAACTCATAAGAATAAAAAAATATACGTATTTGACAATCATAACCACGCATTTTTCTTTATATATAAAGAAATTTTTGAAAATCAAATTCCCTTTGGACTTGATATGATTCATATTGATCAGCATAAGGATACGAGAACACCAGATGTAGATTTTTCTGAAGTTAAAAATTGGCAGGCTGATATAAGAGATTTTCTTTATGAAATTAATTATCTAAGCAAAGAAGATATAGATTACGAGGTAACTTTGTTAGATGCTGCATTTTATTATACAAATGCTATGTTGAATGTAGGAAATTTTATTAAGCCACTTCAAAAGGAAAGCTTAATTGAGAACTTATTTATAGTGGATTCAACATATTCTTTGGATAATATTGAAAAACAAGCAGTGAGTAGTAGGGGATATATCCTAGATATAGATTTGGATTTTTTTAGCGAGGATATGGATTACATTGACAGGAAAAGAAAAATAGAAGTGATTAATAACCTTGCTAAAAAGGCATCACTTATTACTATATGTACTAGTCCTTTTTTTATAGATTTTGAGAAAGCTAAACAAGCTTTAGAAGAGCTGGTTTTATTTGCAGATTTATAAAAATTTGTAAAACCATTATATAAACTAAAGGCTAATAAGTGATGCTAAAAATCTATAAGTGATTGTAGAAACTTAAAGTTATTTTTTAATATATTATGTAAACGTTTAAATAGACTTAAAAATTAAGTTTATAAATTAGTATTGCATTGTTACTATATGTGTGATAATATATTAACATAACAAAGCCATGAAGGCTACAGAGGATGAATCCTCGTAGTCCATGGCTTTTTTGTTTATCTCCATAGCATAAAATGAGATAAAACCCCAAACCCCACTAACAGAACCTATGCTCAAGGTTCTGTTTTAGTTTTTGAAAAAACATGATATTATATCATAGTACTAAACATAATAAGTAGGAGGATTTAATTAAATGATAGACATAATTAGGGTATTGATTTTGAGTATAGTCGAAGGAATAACGGAGTTTCTTCCTGTGAGCAGTACTGGACATCTTATATTGGTAAATGAATTCGTGTCATTGGAGCCACAGTCCTTTTCTAATAGTTTTAATGTGATTATTCAACTAGGAGCTATTTTGTCTGTAGTTGTTTTATATTTTGAAAAATTAAATCCATTTAGTAGAACTAAATCAAGTAAGGAAAAAAAGAACACTATAGATTTATGGTCAAAAGTTATCGTAGGAGTTATTCCAGCAGGGATATTAGGATTTTTATTTGATGATTACATAGATGAATACCTATTTGGACCGATAACAGTCACTATAGCACTTTTTGTCTGGGGAATTATAATTGTTTGGATTGAGAATAAGAAGAAAAAAATATCTATTGATTCTGTTTATAAAATAACATATAAAACAGCCTTGTTGATTGGATTAGTTCAATGTTTAGCTATGATTCCCGGAACGTCAAGGTCTGCAGCTACAATCATTGGGGCTATGTTGCTTGGATGTTCAAGAGGAGCAGCAGCAGAGTTTTCTTTTTTTCTTGCTATTCCGACCATGTTTGGGGCAACTCTTTTAAAACTTGCAAAAATGTTTTTAAGTGGAGCTATTTTTTCAAGTTGGCAATGGTTTTTGTTGCTTTTAGGTTGTATTTTTTCTTTTGTAGTAGCTCTTTTAGTTATTAAATTATTTTTGAGCTATATTCAAAAACATAATTTTAAGGTTTTTGGATATTATAGGATTGCACTTTCTAGTATTTTACTTGTGTATTTCTTTTTTATAAAATAGTAGGGGATTTATATGTCAAATAAATTATATAGGGTTTACTCTGAGTATTTAAAAGAAAAATATAATGAAAAAGTTTATAGAATTCCGATAAATTTACCAGTAACTTGTCCAAATAGAGACGGACGTATAGCAAAAAATGGATGTAGCTTTTGCTCTGAAAAAGCAGCTGGGTTTGAAGCTTTATCAAATCAAACCTCGGTTAAGGAACAACTTGATAAGAACATAGAGTATATAGGGCCTAGATATAAAGCAAAAAAATTTATAGCATATTTTCAAAATTTCACAAATACTTACATAGCGCCTAATCAATTTGAAGCTTATATAAAAGATGCCATTAGAGATGATGTAGTTGAAATTTCTGTATCAACTAGGCCAGATTCATTAGATGAAAGATATTTGGATATTTTAAAATCGATAAAAGAAAGACAAGGAATTCATATAACTATAGAGCTTGGTCTACAAAGCATAAATCATAAAAGTTTAAAAAACATCAATAGAGGGCATAGCTTAGCTGAATTTATTGAAGCGGCGAATCTTGTAAAAAGCTATGGTTTTGAACTAGTGGTACACATGATATTAAACCTTCCTTATGATGATGAAGAAGATATAATTGAAGGAGCAAAAATATTATCGGCTTTGAAAGTGGATGCGGTAAAGCTTCACTCCTTATATCTTATAAAAAATACTCAAATGGCTGACTTAGTAGAAGAAAATAAATTAGAAATATGCTCTATAGATGAATATATTAGGCGAACTGCGCTTTTTCTTGCTTATCTTTCTCCAAATATAGTAATTCATAGATTGTTAGCAAGAGCACCAAAAGAAGATACAATTTTTTGTAATTATGCTACTTCTTGGTGGAAACTTAGGGATATGATTGAAGAATATATGAGAAGTAATAATTTATATCAGGGATGTTACTTCAATTATTTAGGTGGAAAAGCAGTAAGACATCTATAAACTAATAAATAACCCCATGATAATAAAAAAGAGTAGTCCAATTATATAATATTTGGACTACTCTTTTTTTAATATCTAAAACTATCAAATCTATTTTTAGGCTATATTTTGTTATGGAATAAATTTTTCGCCTAGATATTTTTTAATTTCATCACTAGAAGAGTCTGGTGTGATTAAGACCTCTCTACCAGTTTCTTCAAAAATGATAAGAACTTCGCATTGTCTTGATTTAAAAAACTTTCTTACAGTTTCTTCTAATACTTTTCTTATTTTTATTATATCTTTTTTCTTTTTCTCGTATTCTTTAGTAAAGTAACTTCCTTTTAGTGTAATAATTTTTATATATTTATTTGTCATAAGTCCTCCTAATTGATTGGATTTAGTGCAGGGAAAAAAGCTTTATCCCAGGTATGCGTTTTGGAAATTTGATTATCTGTTAGCATAAAAAAGTCATAGCTTACAAAATCCAATGGTTTTTTGAAAGTCGTATTATAAACTGGATCATTCCAAGTTACATCTAGATGATACCATATATCTTCATATTTCACTAAGTTCCACATATGGTCTTCGCTGGCAGCTACTCCACTTATTATCTTAGCATCTATACCAGCATAGCTAAGCATTTTATAAGTCAAAAAAGCATAGCCTTCGCATAAAGTTTCTTTATTAAATACTGCGTGATATGCAGAATTTTTTTGGTAGCTAGTATCGTATTCTACGTGTTTTACTATAGTATCATTTACAAATTTTATTACTTCTAAATCAGTAGGACTTAGAGCTAAAAATGAGTCTAACTTGGACTTAATCCACTCATCCACTTTTGCATTTTCATCTTTAGTCATTCGATAATCTAAGTTTAAAATCAAATTAGCAGTTCTACCATTTACACTTCCATCCATTGTAATGGAATATATGTCCATATTGCTTTGATAAAAAATTATATTGGTTATATGGTCGAAAATACTTTGAGCTTGTGAATCGCTGAAATTTTTTAAATTTAGATTGATGTTTTCTTTTCTGCTTGTTGTATCTTGGATGAGATCCAAGCGAAATTCATCACTTTGCAGTAGATTACTTGCATCGTAGGGTAGATTATTAAGTGCAAATATGTTTGAAGGAAAAAATAAAAGTATAAAAATAAGGGTGAGGAGAGATCTTTTCATTTTTAATCCTCCTTTCTAATAATAATCAACATGAGAAAATGTTGTGTTTTTCTGATATAATATACAAGGTTACTATATATTATACCAAATTATAGAGATTTTAAAACGAGGTAATATTATGGAAATTATAAAAATTAATGGGAAAAGTGGATTTGTTAAAGGTGGAACAAATACGGGAATATATACCTTTAAAGATAAATCTGTTCTTATAATAGATCCAGGTTTATCATCTGCAAGAGGAAATAGACTTAGCCATATGTTAGAAGAGAATTCTTTAAGAGCTAGATATTGCATCACAACTCACGAGCATTTAGATCATTTTGAAGCCTATAACAGTATTAAAACTCACTTTACAGGATGTAGCTTTTATTGTTCAGAGAATACTAAAACATTTTTAGAGAGTCCAAAATTATTTACAACTTATATTTATGGAGCAAATCCACATAAAAAACTATTAGGTAATACTAAAGCTAGTATTTTTGATTTTGAAATAGAAGATACAATTAAAGAAGGGTTTTTTAAATTATCAGATGTAAAATTTCAAGCGTATGAACTTATGGGTCACAGTAATGGAGATATAGGGATATTGACTCCGGACAAGGTCTTATACGTTGGAGATGCTTTGTTTGATTATCATATAATGAAAAAATATGATTTTCCTTTTATTTTTAACGTAGAAAAATATTTGGACAGCCTTAATATTATAAAAGAAATAGATTTTGATTATTGTATTATAGGGCATAGTAAATCAATTTATAATAAAGAAGAAATTTTAGATATTGTCAAAAAAAATGAAAATAATACAAATAGATATATAGAAGAAATATATAATTTGTTGGAGCAACCTTATACTAGGGAAGAACTTCTGAGCAAAATTATAAGTGACAACGGTTTAAAACTAGATTACAAAGAATATCATTATTATTATTCAACCCTTGGCTCTATGCTTACGCTTTTAATTGATAAGAATCAAGTCCAATTTGAGGTTGAAAATGGCTTGGTATACTACTATAAACTCTAATATTGTGAAGGGGACGATATTATGGAACTTAATCAATGGAAAACGGTACTTATTCCGTACCAATATGCTGTAGAGGAACTAAAAGTAAAATTCAAAAATATTCGTAAAGAGCTAGTAGATAATGGCGAGTATTCTCCTATTGAGTTTGTGACTGGAAGAGTAAAAAAAATATCATCTATTATAGATAAGGCAAAAAGATTAGATATAGATATAAGTGAGATTGACGATAAAATAGAAGATATAGCAGGTATAAGAATAATGTGCCAATTTGTAGAAGATATATATACTGTTGTATCTTATATTAGAAGTCGTAAAGATATGGATGTGCTTTATGAAAAGGATTATATAAAAAATGATAAATCTAGTGGATACAGAAGTTATCACGTAATTATAAAATATCCTATTCAAACAGTATCGGGAGTGGTTGATATTTTAGCTGAAATTCAAATTAGAACTTTATCCATGAATTTTTGGGCTACTATAGAGCATTCTTTGAAATATAAGTATAATCACTATATTCCTTCTGATATAGCTCAAAGGTTAAGGAAAGCTGCTGATGCTGCTTTTAATCTAGACCAAGAAATGAGTGTTATTAGAGAGGAAATAATGAGAGCACAAGTTATGTTTGAAATGAAATCTGTGACTGTAAAGGACATAATATATAGCATACAAGAGCTACAAAAAATGGGTCTTACTGATGAAGCTAAGGATTTTCAGCGTAGATTTGATGCTGTGAGTAGTGTGTCAGAAATGGATGATATAATTATGCTTAGAAATGAACTTAATAAACGTATTTATGAACTAAAAAAAATATAAAAAATAATATATTAATTAAGGAGTATTATGAAAATATATGCTATAGGAGATCTTCATCTCTCAAGTAACTCAAACAAGCCTATGGACATATTCGGATGGCACAATCATAAGGAAAAAATATTTGAGGACTGGAAGAATAAAGTAAAGGCTGAAGATTTGGTGCTCTTAGCAGGAGACACTTCTTGGGCTTTACATTTAGAAGAAGCAAAACAGGATTTAGAAGAAATAGATAAGCTTCCAGGTATAAAAGTATTAATAAAAGGGAATCATGACTATTGGTGGAGCACTATAAGTAAAATGAACGACTTGTTTGAAGATATGTTTTTTCTTCATAATAATATATATGTTTTTGGGAACTATCTTATTTGTGGAACGAGAGGTTGGCTTTGTCCAAACGAGACCAAATTTACAGAAGATGACCAAAAAATATATGAGAGAGAAGCTCTTAGATTTAAAAATTCTTTAGAAAAAACTAAAAAAATTGAGGATAAAACCATAATTGCAATGCTTCATTACCCACCTACAAATGAAAATTATGAAAATTCTTTGTTTACAGACTTAATTAATGAGTATAAAGTTGATAAAGTCATATATGGACATCTTCATGGAAGTGATTTCTTTAAAACAGGTCTGCAAGGAAAAGTAGATGCTACCGAATATTCTTTGGTATCATGTGATTATTTGGACTTTAAACTAAAGGAACTATTTTAAGTTTTATCTTGTATCTGTAAGCTCTTGATATTTTTGTTAATAAAAATAAGGGGGAGATTTATTGTGGTACTAAAAGGAAAAGTAGTTATAGCACAAGGAGGAGGACCTACAGCTGTAATTAATCAGTCCTTGGTGGGGGCAGCTTTAGAAGCTAGAAAGTTTTCTCAAGTAGAGAGAGTCTATGGGGCCGTTCACGGAGTAAGAGGAATTATAAATGAAGATTTTTTAGATTTGACTCAGGAAACAACCCATAATTTAGAATGTGTTGCAGATACACCTTCATCTGCGCTTTTTTCTACAAGAGATAAACCTGATGAAAAGTACTGTAAAGAAATTTTTGAAGTTTTAAAAGCTCATGATGTGAGATATTTTTTCTATATAGGAGGAAATGATTCAGCATCAACCGTTAATATAGTAAATGAAAATGCAAAAAAATCCTCTTATGAATTTAGGGCTATACATATTCCTAAAACCATTGACAATGACCTTTTAGTAAATGATCATACTCCTGGATACGGTTCTGCAGCAAAGTTTGTATCTCAGGCTTTTAATGGTGTAGACTTAGATAATAGAGCACTTCCTGGAGTTTATATAGGAGTAGTTATGGGACGGGACGCAGGATTTTTAACTGCAGCATCAGCTGTTGCTCAAAAGTTTCCTGACGATGGGCCTCATTTGATATATTTGCCTGAAGTTCCTTTTGATAAAGAAAAATTTTTAAAAGATGTTAAAGAAACATATAGGAAATATGGCAGATGTGTTGTTGCCGTATCAGAAGGTATCAAAAATGAAGATGGAGTACCAATAGCAAGAGAACTGATGAGTAAAATTGAGTATGATGCTCATGGAAATATAGTACTATCATCTACTGGCGCTTTAGGAGAAAAATTGGCTAGTTATGTAAAGGAAAATTTAGGAATAAGTAGGGTTAGATCAGATACTTTTGGTTATCTGCAGCGCTCATTTATGGGATGTGTTTCTGAGGTAGACCAGCATGAAGCAAGAGAAGTAGGCGAAAAAGCTGCTCAATTTGCACTATGGCATAATATGGATGGTTCAATTACAATACACAGAACTGGAGATTATTCAGTGGATTATAGGCTTACCAGTTTAGATAAAGTAGCCAAATATACGAAATCTATGCCAGAACACTTTATAAATAAAGAAGGAAATCATGTAACAGAAGCCTTTAAAAATTATTTAAGGCCTCTTATTGGATTAGATCCATTTACAGCACATATGCTTAGAGCTCCAAAGGTTGATAAAATTCTTAAAAAATAAATTAAATATAAGGAAAGTTGAAAGCCCACTTTAAATCTTATAGCTAAACTCAAGCTAAAGATTTAAAGTGGGATTTTTATATGAAATAAAAGCTATAGAAAATAAATTATTCATTATATAAATTCGCTAGTTCTTCGCTTATAATACAAGATAATCTAGCGTTATTTTTTAAGATTTCTCCAATATACTGCATGGTTTTTCCTTTAGTGTAATTATCTATTTCTTCTATCATATAGGAAGTGAAATCTTTTCTATCTATATGAGATTCTCTTGCTTTATCAAGAGCTATTTTTACATAGTCTTCCATGGTTTCTCTGTCAATTACACAAGCAGGAGGAACCGGATTTGCAACTATTACCCCTCCTTTAATTCCTAAATTCCATTTTGTATCTATTAAACTTGCAATTTCCTTGGGATTGTCTATTCTATACTCTGATTTTAGACGGTCATCTAGAACATAAAAAGCAGGAAATATATCTGTGGTATATCCTACTACTGGAACCCCGTATGTTTTTAGGTATTCAAGTGTCAACGGAATATCAAAAATATAATTTACTCCAGAACATACAACCGCAACGTTTGTAGATGAAAGTTCTTGCAAGTCTGAAGAAATATCAAAATTCTCAAAAGCACCTCTATGAACACCGCCTATTGCTGCGGTTGATAAAACTCTTATTCCAGCTAATCTCGAAATAAAAAGAGCAGCTGCTGATGTAAGTGTTCCGGATAGTTTTTGAGATATAAAATACGATATATCTCTAGTTGATATTTTAGGGGCATGATTCATGCTCAAAAGGTGAGCTATTTCTGATGAAGTAAGTCCCGCTATTAATTTGCCGTCGATTATTCCAAGTGTTGCTGGATAGGCGTTGCTGCTCCTTATAATATCTTCTATTTCCATGGCTAAGTTTAGGCTTTGTGGGTAAGGAACTACTTTTGATATGCTATTTAATTCCAAACCTACAACTGGCTTATTTGAACGAATTATTTTTTCTAAATCTTTTTCTATATAAAGATATTTATTCATAGAAAAACCCCCTTAACAAGTCTGAACTTATAATAGCTCAAGGTATATTAGATATTATACCTTTAAATAACTATTAAAAACAGGATATAAATGTTAAGAGGGTGATGTTATGCTACTTTCTTCATGATTTTTTCTTCTTGTGGATTTTTTGTAATTAATGATATTCCTATAGCTATAATTAAAAGTCCAGCTGATATAAGATAAGCTAAATTATAAGAGCCAGTATTATCAACAATTATTGCAGCCATAATTGGACCTATGGTTCCGCTGATTCCCCAAGCTGTATAGATTACGCCATAATTTGCTCCAAAGTTTTTTACACCATAAAAATCTGCTGTAAGTGAAGGGAAAAGACTGAGTAATGACCCGTATCCTATTCCAGCGAGTATGGTTCCTAGGGTAATTCCTACTGGACTTACATAACTAGCAAATAATAGCATGTTAATTCCTTGCAGAGCAAGCACTAAAGTAAGAGTTCGTAAACGTCCTATTTTATCGGAAAGAAGTCCTGCACCTATACGACCTAATGCATTAAATATTGCTAGTAACCCAACTAAAAAGAAACCTTTATCCCAAGAAGCTTGTTCCAAAGAAATTGCTGCTAGATTTCCAATTATCATAAGACCTGCAGAAGATGATAAAGCAAACATTATCCATAAGAAATAAAATTCTTTAGTTTTGATTATTGATTTCCAATCTAAATCGACTAAAGCCTTAGATTTAGAAGTCTTTGATTTGTTTGAATTTTTAGGTTCTTCAGGAACATATCCCTCGGGTGGGTTTTTTATTAACTGAGCTATTGCTGTTCCAACAACTAAAATAAAAATACCTAGTATTAAAAATGTTTTAGATATGCCTTGTGATGATATTAAAGCTGTAGTAATAGGGGCTATATAAAGCGATGCTAGTCCAATACCACTTACAACTATTCCTGTAACCATACCTTTTTTTGCAGGGTGAAACCATTTAAGTGCGGGAGGAGTTACAGAAGCATAAGCAAAGCCTATTCCCCCACCTGTGATTATTCCGTATGATAATACAATTAATTTTGGATTAGTAGTAAAGCTGGATAAAATAAGACCTAGAGCAGTAAATACAGTTCCTAAGATTACAATTTTTTTTGGGCCATATTTATCTTGAAGTTTGCCAGCTACAAGTAAAGTGAGAGCCCATACTAAAATTGCAACAGTATACGGTAGTGAAGCCTCACTATTTGTCCAATTTAAATCAGAAACTAGTGATTTTTTAATAACACTCCAAGAATATAAAACTCCGATAGTAAGGTTTACACCAAGACCAGCCAAAAGAACTGTCTAAGCTTGTTTTACAAAACTTTTGTTTTCCATCAAAAAACCTCCATTATAATATCAAAAATAAATGTGAGTTGATTATAAACTTTGGAGTTACTCTAAGGTCAAACGTTTTTTACAAAAAAGTATATTGAGTTTTTTTATGATAATTTTAAAGTATAATCAATTAAAAATAGTAAGTGAGGAGTTTATATGAAAGACAAGTTTTTAATTGGAGAATTAGCTAAATTGTTCAATATTTCAACTGATACGATTAGACATTACGATAAAAAAGGCTTACTTAAGCCAGAACTTAATAATGAGAATTCTTACCGATATTATGATGTAAGAGATTTTTTTAAACTAAGTAGAATACTTTTTTTTAAAAGTTTAGATATTTCATTAGAGGAAATAAAAAATTATTTGCATAATAAAAATACTGAAAATCTATTAGTTTTACTAAAAAGAAAGGAAAAAGAAGCTAATTCTAAAGTACAACATTGGATGGCTTTAGAGAAAAAGTTAAAAGCTAAAATTGATATTATAGAATCAGCTAAAAAAGATTTAAATACAGTAAGAATAAAAATGATGCCAGCGAGAAGTGGAATATATCTAAAAATAAAGAAAGAAGATAATCATTATGAAACAAAAAAAATGTTTAATGATAATAAACAATATATAGCAATGAGTTCTTGGCTTGTAGATGGGCAGATATACACATCTTTACAAAAAGAAGATTTAGAAAATCATATATTTAATAAATTTAGTTATTTTATTGAACTTGCATTTAATGAAGATATATTAAAGCCAGAAATAACAAAGCTACCAGAAGGCGAGTATGCTTGTATTAGTTTTTTAGGACCTTACAAAGATATGAAAAAGCATTATGAGACTTTGATTAAATGGATTGAAATTAATGGATATAAAATAGCTGGAAATTCCATAGAAAAAAATATAGTAGATTATGATTTTTCTGATTTAGAAGATGAATATATATCAGAAATACAAATTCCAATATCCAAAAAATAAATATCAGAAAATAAAGAAAATTAGGTTAAATTAAGTATTGTAAATTTTAGAAAAATATACTGGAAAATATTTGACATGAATAATATGCAAGTATTATACTATCTTTGTAGATACTAACTACCTATGTAGTAGAGTAATTGTTTAAATTGTTTTTTATGGGTATATAATTATATATGATAATAATTATATATATAATTATTAAATATTAGTTAGTATTACTACTATTTAAAAAATATTCAAAGTTATGGAAAAAAATAAAATTGAGGTGACTGTAATGGAAGACAAGAAAGTTCTTAATGTTTATTCAGAAATTGGTAAACTAAAGACTGTACTGCTTCACAGACCAGGAAAAGAAATTGAGAATCTTACACCAGATCTTATGGATAGACTGTTGTTTGATGATATTCCTTACTTGGAAGTAGCCAGACAAGAGCATGACGCTTTTGCTAAAATTTTATCAGATAATGGAGTAGAGGTGCTCTATTTAGAGGATTTAGCTGCAGAAGCGATTGAAGATGCTAGTGTGAAAGAAAGTTTTGTAGATGAATTTATCAAGGAAGCTGATATTCTTGGTGAGAAGAAAAAGCAGCTAGTTAAAGAATTATTATTAAATTGTAAGACAAATAGAGAAATGGTAGACAAAATGATGGAAGGTATCAGAAAATCTGAACTTCCAAATTACAATGCAACATCACTTGCTGATATGGTGGATTCTGATTATCCATTCTTAGCTGACCCAATGCCAAACTTATACTTTACTAGAGATCCTTTTGCCACACTTGGCTCTGGAATTTCATTAAATCATATGCGCACTGTTACTAGAAATAGAGAAACTTTGTTTGCTAAGTATATTTTCGAAAACCATCCTAGATTTAAAGGTGAAGTTGTTCCTAAATGGTTTGATAGGGATGATACTACTTCTTTGGAAGGCGGAGACGAATTAGTCTTAAATAAAGATATACTTGCAATAGGAATTTCTGAAAGAACGGATGCAGCTTCTATAGAAAAAATGGCAAAACGTATTTTTGATAAAGGAGAAAGTTTTAAAACTATTTTAGCTTTCCATATACCTAATAAAAGAGCGTTTATGCATCTAGACACTGTTTTCACAATGATTGATTTTGATAAATTTACAATACATCCTGAAATCGAAGGACCTCTTACAGTATATGCAATTAGTAGGGGCGAAGGTAACAGTATAAAAATACAAAAAGAAACTCAAGAGCTCGATAAAGTATTGGCGAAATATCTTGAAGTTGAAAAAGTTACTTTAATCCGTTGTGGCGGAGGAGATATGATTGATGCTGCTAGAGAGCAGTGGAATGATGGATCTAATACTCTTGCAATTGCTCCTGGTGAAGTTGTTGTTTATTCCAGAAATCACGTAACAAATAAATTACTTCAAGAAGCTGGAGTAAAACTTCATATTATGCCGTCAAGTGAGCTTTCAAGAGGTAGAGGTGGCCCACGCTGCATGTCTATGCCTTTATATAGAGAAAATCTATAACGCACTTAAACTTAGGCTTGCCTATAGAATAATAATAATTTTAAATTAAAAATTGGAGGGAATACAATATGCCAGTAAGTCTTAAAGGAAAAAGTTTTATAACTTTAAAGCAATTTACACCGGAAGAAATCAATTATCTTTTAAATTTATCAGCTGATTTAAAAGCTAAAAAAAGAGCAGGTATAAAAGGTAATTTATTAGAAGGAAAAAACGTAGTTTTATTATTTGAAAAAACTTCAACTAGAACTAGATGCGCATTTGAAGTTGGAGTACTTGATGAAGGTGGACATGTTACATTCTTAGGCTCTGGTGACAGCCAAATGGGCAAAAAAGAGTCAATCGAAGATACAGCTAAAGTGCTTGGAAGATTTTATGATGGTATTGAGTTTAGAGGATTTAAGCAGGAGACAGTAGAAATCTTAGCAGCAAATGCAGGAGTGCCAGTATGGAACGGTCTTACTGATCTTTATCATCCAACTCAAATTTTAGCTGATTTTTTAACTATCAAAGAGCATGTTGCTAAGCCACTTAACAAAGTTAAATTTGTTTATGCTGGAGATGCAAGAAATAACATGGGTAACTCTTTAATGATTGGTGCTGCAAAAATGGGTATGGAATTCTGGGGACTTGCTCCTAAAGAATTATGGCCATCAGAAGAGTTAGTTGCCGAAATGAAAGAAGTTGCTAAGGAAACTGGAGCATCTATTAACTTCAGTGAAAATATAGATGATGTAAAAAATGCAGATGTTATTTATACTGATGTATGGGTTTCTATGGGTGAAGAGGCTATGTTTGAAGAAAGAATCAAACAACTTAAGCCTTACCAAGTTAACATGGACATGATTAAGAAAACAGAAAATCCAGATGTTCTATTCTTACACTGCTTACCAGCGTTCCATGATTTAAATACAACAGTAGGTAAAGATATCTATGAAAAATTTGGACTTGATTCTATGGAAGTTACTGATGAAGTTTTCAGAAGCAGACACTCAAAAGTATTTGACGAGGCTGAAAATAGAATGCATACTATAAAAGCTATAATGGTTGCAACTATAGGAAATTTATAAGATTAATTGATTAAATAAAAAACTAAAAGCAGGGGAGTTTTCCCTGCTTTTATAGACTTAAATTACACATAAAATTAGGAGGAAAATGAATGAAAGATAAAATTGTTGTTGCACTTGGTGGAAACGCCCTTGGAAACACACCGCAGGAGCAAATTCAAGCAGTAAGACATACAGCAAAGCCAATCGTAGATTTGATAGCTGATGGACATGAGGTTATAATAGCTCATGGTAATGGACCACAGGTAGGTATGATAAACCTTGCTATGGACGTAGCTTCTAAATCAGCTGCAGCTACACCTGAAATGCCATTCCCGGAATGCGGAGCTATGAGTCAAGGTTATATAGGATATCATCTTCAAAATGCAATCAGAGAAGAACTACTTGAAAGAGATATGCAAATTCCAGTAGCTACTGTAGTTACTCAAGTTATAGTAGACAAAAATGATTCTGCTTTTGAAAATCCAACTAAGCCTGTTGGTGCTTTTTATAGTAAAGAAGAAGCTGAAAAACTCACAACAGAAAAAGGCTTTGTAATGAAAGAAGATGCAGGCAGAGGCTACAGAAGAGTAGTAGCATCTCCACTTCCTATAGATGTAGCAGAAAAAGAAACAATAAAGACTCTTGTTGACAACAATCAAGTAGTTATTGCTGTCGGCGGCGGAGGAATTCCTGTTTACGCTGAAGGCAATAAGTTAATTGGAATTCCTGCAGTTATAGATAAGGACTTTGCTTCAGCCAAACTTGCTGAGATTTTAGATGCAGATTACTTAATCATTCTTACAGCTGTTGAACAAGTTGCTATTAATTTTGGAAAAGAAAATGAGAAGTGGCTTTCTAGTCTAACAATAAGTGAGGCTGAAAAATATATTGAAGAAGGACATTTTGCTCCTGGCTCAATGCTTCCGAAAGTTAAAGCTGCTATATCTTTTGCAGAATCTAAAGATGGCAGAAAAGCTCTTATAACGTCATTAGAAAAAGCTTCAGCTGGCATTGCTGGTCAGACAGGGACAAGAATAGTAAAATAGTATATAATGTAGTGAAAAGGAAGAGAAATCTTCCTTTTTATTTTATAAAGATTTAAGGAGGAGCTATTTTGGATCAGGAGAGAGTTATAGAAAAAATTATGGACTTTGGTCTTAATAAATATGAAGCTAAAGCCTATGTAGCTCTAATTAAAAATCCTGAGGTTACAGCTTATGAATTAAGTAAAGATTCTGGAGTACCTCAGGCTAAAATATATGAAACTATGAGTAAATTATTATCAAAAAATCTTGTAAATATTATTGGAGATAATCCTACAAAGTATATACCAGTAGATTTTGATGCTTTTTTAGATGCCTATAAAGAAAATGTAGAGTATTCAGTTGATTATTTAAAGAAAAATATTAAAAGTTTAAATCAAGCTCAAAAGGTATCTTATTTGTGGCACTTAGAAGGAAGAGAAAATATTTTTCAAAAGATAAAAAAAATGATTCCTAAAGCAAAATCATTTTTGTATTTAGAAGCTTGGGCTGAAGAATTTGATTATTTTTCAGATGAACTTAAAGAACTAGAAGATAAAGGTGTAGAAATTGTAAGTGTTATTTATGGAGAAGTAAAAAATGAAATAGGAATAATGCATTTTCACGAAATGGAAGGTTTAGAAAGACAAGTTGAAGATGTGGGAAGATGGTTTACGATAGTTGTTGACGGGGCGGAATCATTATTTGCTGTTTTTGTAGAAAAAGGAATTGACCAAGGGATTTGGACTGAAAATAAGGCATTTATGCTTATGGCTGAATCTTTTATATCCCATGATATTTTTATAGCAGAAATTTATAAGAGACATAAAATAGATTTAGATAAAGAATTTGGACCTAATATGCAACATATTAGAAAGTATGTTAAAACTCAATAGGCTTATGACGTATATATTGAAGACTAATTTTCGATATATACGTCATTTAAACTTATAAATCAAATAATTTATTTTATAAATATCTTATTATTTATTGACAATACTGATAAACTTAGATTATAATTAAAATTTGCAAATTTGACAATGAGCCTTGACTGTGTTATCATGTTAATAGTGATAATAGAGAAGAGGGTGATTTTTTGGCTACGAAACATACCTTAGAAGGAATAAGAAAAAGTATTGAAAAGCACCTGGGAAAAAAAATAATTCTAAAAGCTAACAAAGGACGAAAGAAGATTATTATTAGAGAAGGTATACTTGAAAATGCTTATCCTAATGTATTCGTTGTAAAGCTTGATGGAAACTATGAAACTACTACTAGAGTATCTTATAGCTATTCTGACGTACTTACATCTACGGTAAAACTTAAGCTCAGTAAGAACGATTTAGCTAAACTATCTTAGTATTACTACATAAAAAACTCCTTTTATTAATGTGAAAGGAGTTTTTTGTATGCAAAATTATTTTAAACTATAATTATAGTTTTTATGTATTTTGCAACTTTTGTATAGTATAATATTCTTATTGTATAAAAAATACATAATTGTAAATTACTCTTTTGGAGGAAGTATGGAAAAAGTAGTATTAAAAGCAAATGCAAAAATAAATCTCACTTTAGATGTTACAGGTAAACGTGAAGATGGATATCATATTTTAGACATGATAATGCATAGCATAAATATATACGATGAAATAACAATAAAAAAGAATTATAAAAACATTATAAATGTAAGCTCTAATATAAGCGGTTTAGAAACTGATGAATCAAATTCAGCATATAAAGCAGCAAGCATCATAAAGTCTGAAAAGGAATTTGATGGAGTAGATATATTTATAAATAAGAACATTCCAATAGGAGCTGGTATGGCTGGTGGGAGCGCTGATGCTGCAGCTGTTATAGTTGGAATAAATAAGCTTTTTAATTTAGAGTTAGGAAGCGAAAAAATGAAAGAAATTGCTTTGAAAGTAGGAGCAGATGTTCCTTTTTGTATTGATGGAGGTTGTGTAAGGGCAAGAGGGATAGGTCAGATTATGGAAAAACTACCAACAGTTGATTTAAATTTACTAATAATTAAACCAGATGAATCAATATCTACTGAATATGTTTATAAGAACCTTAACTTAGCAGAAATTAAAAGAAGACCAGATAATATTAACTTCATAAATTCTATGGCAAAAAATGAGCTTGATGAAATGGTAAAGTATATGGATAATGTACTTGAAAGTGTTACGACAAAGAATATAGAACAAATATTAGAAATTAAAAAAGACATGCTAAAATTCAAAGCTAAGGTTTCTATGATGACGGGAAGTGGAACAGCTGTTTTTGGAATATTTGACTCGATTTCTGATTTAAACACTTGTTATGAAAATATAAAAGCTAAATATAAAAATGTTTTTTGTACGAAAACTGTGAAAGGAGGAGTAAATATTGAATCGTGGGATTAATAAACTCAATATTAAAGATATAAAACCACTTAGAGAAATAGTGTTTGAACATCTTAGAAATGCAATATTAGATGGCACCTTACTGCCGGGAGAAAGATTAATGGAAGTTCAGTTAGCTGACAAACTAGGTGTTTCAAGAACTCCTATTAGAGAAGCGATTAGAAAGTTAGAATTAGAAGGCTTAGTTGAAATGATTCCCAGAAGAGGAGCGCAAGTTTCAGACCTTTCCGTAAAGGATGTAGCTGATGTATTAGAAGTCAGAGAGACCTTAGAGGGTTTAGCAGCTTCTTTAGCAGCTGTAAATATGAGTGAAGATGAGCTTAAGGAATTGGAAAAAGCTTATGTTTCTCTAGTAAAAAGCGTAGAGGAAAAAAGTATTGAAAAGATAATTAGATGGGACTCTAGATTCCATGACATACTTTTAAGTGCATCAAGAAATCCAAGGCTAGTAAAGGTTAATTCTGTTCTTATAGAGCAAGTTCACAGATTTAGAAAAAGTTATATAGAAGATATTACAACAGCTAAATATATAGTTCATAGTCACAAAAAAATATTAGATGCATTAAAATCTAGAAATTCTGAGCTTTCTAGAGAATGTGCCATGGAGCATATAAGAGAAGTAAAGGAGTTTATACTAGATAAATATAAGAAAAAGGCAAGGTGAATATAATGAACATTGGATTAATATTTGGTGGGAAATCAGCAGAGTATGAAGTGTCACTTCAGTCTGCAATGCATATATACAAAAAACTTAATAAAGATGTTCATAATATATATCTAATAGGGATGGATAGAGATGGTTTTATGCATTATTTTGACGGAAATATAGAAGAAGTTTCAGATGGAAGTTGGATAAGCAATAAAACTGATGCTGATGTTATTTTGTACAGCAATAAGAAAAAACCTGGGATTTATGATAAGGATAAAGTTATAGCAGAGCTTGAGCTTATATTTCCTGTTCTTCACGGACCATATGGAGAAGATGGGAAACTCCAAGGGTTGCTAGAACTTTCAGGATTGCCTTATGTAGGCTGTTCTGTGCTTGCTTCAGCTAATGGAATGGACAAAGATATGGCTAAGAAGATATTTTCATATGAAGGGATAAATCAAGTACCTCACATAACTTGTTTTTCATATGAGAAAATACAAGAGCTTGTTTCGAGGACAGAGGCTAATTTAGCTTATCCTTGTTTTATTAAACCCGCAAATATGGGTTCAAGTGTGGGAATATCAAAAGCGAAAAATAAAGAACAGCTAATTTTAGCTATTGAAAAAGCTTTTGAGTACGATCATAAAATAATAATTGAAAAAGGAGTTAATGCAAGAGAAGTTGAGCTTGCAGTCTTAGGCAATTGTGACGATATAAGAGTATCGGTTGCAGGAGAGATAATTCCTTCAGATGAGTTTTATGATTACGATGCCAAGTACAAAAGCAATGAATCTCAGCTTATTATACCAGCAGACCTTAGTTTTGAAGCTGATAGACAGATTCGAGATATGGCATATAGGGCATATAAAGGTTTAAATGCAGAAGGTCTTTGTAGAATAGATTTTTTTGTGGACAAAGATACTCAAAAGGTCTATCTTAATGAGGTTAACTCAATGCCAGGTTTTACATCTATTAGTATGTACCCTAAGCTTTGGGAAAAAAGTGGCTTATCTTATGAGGCTTTAATAGAAGAGCTTATTGCTCTTGCTATCAAAAGACATAAAAGAGATTCTTCTAAAAAGAATATATAGGCATATATTGAAAGGTGATACATTTGAATAAGGCAATTATAAATATAAGAACTACTCAAGTTGACATAAATACAAAGCAGGATGAAGTAATTGAATTAATAACAGAAGGTAAATTTTATAAAAAAAATGATGCTTACTATTTAGTTTATGATGAAAGTGAAATTTCGGGCATGCAAGGAACGACTACCACCTTGAAGATTAAAGGAGAGCTTGTTATCTTAAGGCGAATAGGAAGCAATTCATCAATAATGGAATTTGAGAAAAACAAAAGATATAAAACGCAATACAAGACGCCATATGGGAGTATGGCAATGGAGATGCTTACAAAAAATGTAAATGTGTATATAAGGGAAGAACCTCTTCAAATTGATATAAAAATAGAGTATGATATTCTAATAAAAAATATGTTTGAAGGTAAAAATAGTATGCATATAAGGGTAAATAAAGATGATTACATTGTAAAGGATGAACTAAATGCTAATTGAAAAAATTAGGCAAACCATAGAAAGAGAAAAACTTATAGAAAATCATGATAAAATTTTAATTGCTCTGTCTGGAGGACCAGATTCAGTATGTCTTTTGCATGCGCTAAAAAATTTAGAAATAAATTATAATATTAAAATCTATGCAGCTCACTTAAATCATAAAATAAGAGGGATAGAGGCACAAAAGGATGCTCTATACGCTGCTAAACTTTGTGATGAGTTAGAAATCCCTTTTTTTGTAAAAGCTATAGACGTTCCAGCATATGCAAAAGATAAGAAAATGACTATGGAAGAAGCAGCTAGAAAATTAAGATATGACATGCTGTTTGAAGTTAAAAGACGTATAGGGGCGAACAAGATTGCAGTAGCTCATAATCTAGACGATCAGGCAGAAACTGTGCTTATGAGACTTATAAGGGGCACAGGTATTACAGGTCTAAAAGGCATGGATTACAAAAGAGAGGATGGGGTTATAAGACCTCTCATGGATACGTTAAAAGTTGATATATTAAGTTATTGCGAAAAAAATAATTTAAAACCTAGAATTGATCATACGAACTTAGAGACAGAATATACTAGAAATAAAATAAGAATTAAATTACTTCCTTTTATAGAGCAAGAATTTTCTTCAAATATTAAAGATACTATTTCAAGGATGGCTAACATCTTAAGAGAAGATAGTGATTATCTTGAAGTAGAAGCTCAAAAGATATTTGAAAGTCAAGTACTAGAACTTTCTGATACAAAGATTAGATTGGATATAGAAGAATTAAGAAGTATTCATTCTTCTTTAGCGAAACGTTTAATTAGAATAGCAATAAAAAATATGTACAAAACACTTGATGGAGTTGATAATATTCATATAGAAGATGTATTATCACTTGTTAGAAACAATAAAAATCAAATCAAATTAAATCTTCCAAAGGGATTAATGGTTTATAAAACTTCAGATAATTTAATATTTTCTTTTGAAGAAATATCATTTGAAAATAAAAATTATAACTATATTTTGAAAGTAGATGGGTATATAGAAATAGATGAAATTGGTAGGAGAATTGAATCAAAAGTCATGTCTAAAGAAAAATGTATGACACTTCCTACTGGTCAATATACCAAAGCTTTTGATTATGATAAAATCAAAGGTGATTTGATTGTAAGATCACGTTTAGAAGGTGATAGAATGAAACCTATGGGGTTAGGAGGGACGAAAAAGTTAAAGGATATTTTAATCGATTTAAAAATCCCAAGAGAAAAAAGAAATAGTATTGCAATTCTTTCTGACGATAAGGGTATATTGTGGCTTATGGGCCATAGGATTAGTGAGGATTATAAAATTGATGAAAATACTAAAAGAGTTATTAGAATTTCATGTAAAACTTTATAAAAAAAATGTTGTATGATATACTTTGATATATCTTAAATCGAAATAGCTAGAGAGGAGGGCTTCTTTTTGAAAAAATTTTTCAGAGGAGCAGGCTTTTATCTACTTATATTTTTAATTATCATCTCGGTTGTTCAGCTTTTTGGAAATCAGACTCAGGAGATTAGGGATATACCTTTTTCAGAGTTTTACCAAAATCTTAAAGCAGAAGATGTTAAAGAGGTAAAATTTGTAGATAGAAGAATTACAGGAACAATAAAAAGTACAAATGAAACGTTTACGTCATATTTGCCGTATTCAATTAATGAAGAAGGATTATCTTCAGAGATATTAAGACAAGCACAAGATAAAAAAATAGTTGTTACGGGTGAACCAGTACCAGCTACACCGTGGCTTATTGAAATACTGCCTTCACTATTCATGATTCTTATATTTGTGGTGATATGGTTTGTATTTATGCAGCAATCACAAGGTGGCGGCAGTAAAGTAATGAATTTTGGTAAATCTAAAGCCAAGATGCATAAAGGTGATGAAAAAGTAAAAGTAACATTTAAAGAAGTTGCTGGGCTTGATGAAGAAAAAGAAGAACTTGAAGAAATAGTAGATTTTTTAAGAAATCCAAAAAAATATATTGAACTAGGAGCTAGAATCCCAAAAGGAATCTTGATGGTGGGACCTCCGGGAACAGGTAAAACATATCTATCGAAAGCTGTTGCTGGAGAGGCAAAAGTACCATTTTTCTCTATAAGTGGTTCTGACTTTGTTGAGATGTTTGTTGGAGTAGGAGCATCTAGAGTGAGAGATTTGTTTGAACAAGCCAAAAAATCAGCTCCATGTATCATTTTCATAGACGAGATTGATGCAGTAGGAAGAAAAAGAGGAGCGGGACTAGGTGGAGGCCATGATGAAAGAGAACAAACTCTTAATCAGCTTCTAGTTGAAATGGATGGATTTGGAATAAATGAAGGCGTTATTATTATGGCTGCAACTAACAGACCAGATATATTAGACCCTGCATTACTTAGACCTGGTCGTTTTGATAGGCAAGTATTAGTAGGTTCTCCAGATGCAAAAGGAAGAGAAGAAATTCTCAAAGTTCACGCAAGAAATAAACCTCTAGCTGAAGATGTTAATTTAAAAGTGTTAGCAAGAAGAACACCTGGTTTTACTCCAGCTGATATTGAAAACCTTATGAATGAAGCAGCTCTTTTGACTGCTAGATTAAACGAAAAGACTATAAAAATGGATACTATAGAGGAAGCTATAACAAAAGTAATAGCTGGAATTCCTAAAAAATCGAAAGTTATTAGTGAAAAAGAGAGAAAATTAACTGCATATCATGAAGCAGGTCATGCAGTTGTTGCTTCACTTTTACCTCATACAGACCCTGTTCACCAGGTGACTATTATTCCAAGAGGTAGAGCTGGTGGATTTACAATGATACTTCCAACAGAAGATAAATACTATGCTACAAAAACCGAAATGGAAGAACAATTAGTTCACTTGCTAGGTGGTAGAGTAGCTGAAAGGTTAGTTCTAGATGATATTTCAACTGGGGCACAAAATGACTTAGAAAGAGTATCAGCTATAGCTCGTGCAATGGTAACTAAATATGCAATGAGTGAAAAATTAGGTTCTATGGCTTTTGGAGATTCATCCGATGAAGTTTTCTTAGGTCGAGACTTTACAACTAGAAGGAATTATTCTGAAGAGGTTGCGTCAGAGATTGATAGAGAAATAAGAAGGATTGTGGATGAAGCATACCATATGACAGAAAAACTTCTAAGTGATAATATAGAAAAACTTCATGATGTTGCAAAAGCATTATTAAAATTTGAAACTTTAGATGCTTCACAATTCCAAAAAGCCTTTGTTGGTGAACTTGATTTAACTGATGAAGATGTAGATTCAAGCGAACAAGTTATCGACGAAGAAATTAAACTTGAAGAAATACAAGATAAAGGAATTTATGTAGATGAAACAATTAATAATGAAGTTGATTCTATATCTGATATTAAGCAAGAAGACGAAATTTTTAAATAAAATTTGCTTAGTGATTTAAAATTGAAATTAAAATATGAAACGTCAACCTACTACAAAAAATAGTAGGATTGACGTTTTTTATTATTTAGAAAAATAATATAATCTGAATGAAGAAAATTGTATCTCTGCAAAAAATATAAATTGACAATAATTGAATTCTTTCAAAATAAAGGGATACAAGGATGATTAAGGATTATTATGAATGAAAAATGCATTATATAGCATGAAATAATTCTTTAACAATAAATCATGAATTTTTTTCATTCAATTGAATGAAAATTAGTGTGATTTTTGAAGACAAAATCCCAAAAATGTGTTAATCTTGTAATTGGTTCCCAATCAAACATAACTATCTAGGGAGGAAAGTAAAAATGTTTAATAAGAATGATGTTTCAAAAATTAAAGAAACTGTAGAATCATGGGAAGCTACAAAAGTAAAAAAAGCTCTGGAAAGATTCCCAGAAAGAAAAGAGACTTTTAAAAACTCATCGGAGATTGAAGTTAAAAGACTTTATACTCCAGCTGATATCGAAGAACTTGATTATGAAAGAGATTTGGGAATACCTGCTCAGTATCCATTCACTAGAGGCGTGCAAGATACCATGTACAGAGGTAGATTCTGGACGATGAGAATGTATGCTGGATTTGCTACAGCGGAGGAATCAAATAAAAGATACAAGTACCTTATTGAGCAAGGCTCTATGGGGCTATCGGTTGCTTTTGACCTACCTACTCAAATGGGATATGATTCAAGTGATGAAATATCTAAAGGTGAAGTTGGGAAAGTTGGAGTTGCTATAGACTCATTAGCAGATATGGAAATTCTATTTGATGGAATTCCTCTAGATAAGGTTTCGACTTCTATGACAATTAATGCTCCAGCGGCAGTATTACTTGCAATGTATATTGCAGTGGCTGAAAAGCAAGGAGTTACTTCAGATAAATTACGTGGTACTATTCAAAATGACATATTAAAAGAGTACGTTGCAAGAGGTACATATATTTTCCCTGTAAAACCGTCTATGAGACTTATCACTAATATATTCGAATACTGTTCTAAAGAAGTTCCTCTTTGGAATACTATCAGTATATCAGGATATCATATCAGAGAAGCAGGTTCTACTGCTGCTCAAGAAATTGCATTTACACTTTCAAATGGTATAGCTTATGTTCAGGCCGCTATAGATGCAGGTCTTGATGTAGATAGCTTTGCTCCAAGACTGTCATTCTTCTTTAATGCACATAATGATTTATTTGAAGAAGTTGCTAAGTATAGAGCTGCTAGAAGAATATGGGCTAAAGTTATGAAAAATAGATTTAATGCAACTAATCCTAAATCAATGATGTTAAAATTTCATACTCAAACCGGTGGATCAACACTTACAGCTCAGCAAGCAGAGAACAATATCGTAAGAGTTGCAATTCAGACTTTAGCTGCTGTACTTGGTGGAACTCAATCTCTACACACAAACTCAAAAGATGAAGCACTAGCACTTCCTACTGAAGCATCAGTTAGAACTGCTCTTAGAACTCAACAAATTGTTGCTCATGAAAGCGGAGCGGCTGATACTATAGATCCGCTTGCAGGCTCATATTATGTCGAATCACTTACAAATCAATTAGAAGATGCAGCAATGGAATTAATCAACAAGATTGACGATTTAGGCGGTTCTCCATCTGCAATTGAAAAAGGATATATGCAACAAGAAATTATGGATGC
>CAZFTH010000004.1:0-27813 GCA_964521745.1 uncultured Peptostreptococcaceae bacterium | reverse complement strand
TAGGAAATTTAGGTGTTTTTTCAAGTTCAGCATAAATTTCATGTTCTAATTTCGATATAAGTCCAACTCCATTTTCTAATTGCGCATAGCCTTCATAAGCTTCTTTTGTTGGAAGATTTCTATTTGCCATCACATAAAATTCATCAGATAGAAAAGCAAACCTAGTTCCTAATTTAGCTAATAGCTCATTTTGAATTTTATCAATCTGATTTATAACTTCGTTTGCTGATTCTTTGTCAAAAATTTCAATCTTGCATAAATTTTCTCTGTACTTTGTTATTCCTATTGGAACTATAGCAACACTGTTAAGCTGAGGATATAGGCCAGCTAAATCATTTATGGTTTTATCTAGCTCCTCTTTGTCATTTACATCTGGCACAAGTACAATTTGAGCATTCATGGTTATATCTGCAGACTTAAGTCGTTTCATTTTATCTAGTACATCTCCTGCAAATCTATTGCCAAGCATCTTTGCTCTAAGTATTGGATTTGTTGTGTGTACTGACACATTTACAGGGCTTATTCTATATTTTATCATTTTTTCAATCTCTTTATCGCCCATATTTGTCATAGTTATAAAATTCCCCTGCAAAAAAGAAAGCCTAGAATCATCATCTTTAAAGTATAGAGTTTCTCTCATACCCTCTGGAAGTTGATCAACAAAACAAAAAATACATTTATTTCTGCAAGTTTTAACTGAATCTATAATTGGATTTTCAAACTCCAAACCCAATGTCTCATCAATTTCCTTATCTATTTCAAATATAATCTGCTCCCCAGATTGCTTTTTTATTTCAAGCTCAATATATTCATCAGCTTCAAGAAACTGATATTCTATTATATCTTCAATTTTTTGTGAGTTTATTGCAAGCAAAACATCTCCTACTTCTATTCCAAGTTCTTCTGCAATAGAATCTGATTCTATCTTAGTTATTTTATTTTCAAACTTCATTTTTTTAAGTTCCATATTCATCCACTCCAACATTTAGCTACATATTAATATACCACACTAGAGCTCTTTTAGCATTAATGCAAAAAAAGACTCCAATAAACTCTAAGTTATTTGGAGTCATCTGTATCATATTTTGGAAACTCAATTATAAATTTACTTCCTTTATCTAATTCACTATGAACTCTAATATTTCCATTTAAGTTTAACACTATATGCTTTACTATTGCAAGTCCTAAACCTGTTCCCCCAACTTTTTTACTCCTAGCTTTATCTACCCTATAAAACCTTTCAAATATCCTATCTATATCTTCTTGAGGAATTCCTATTCCATCGTCTTCCACTGAAAAAAGAATATTTTTAGAATTTTCTATTGCACTTAACTTTATAAAGCCATTATCTTTTGAATATTTTATTGCATTATCAACCAAATTCAATATCAGTTGCTTCATTAAATCTGGATTGGCTTTAAGATTTATTTTATTATTAAGATCCTTAAAATCTATAGTTACATTTTTTTCTCTTGCTGTCTCAGACACTAAATTTAAACACTCATTTATTATATCAGATAAATTAATAGTTTCATTTGAATAATGAGTCTTATTTCCTTCTATAAAAGATAAAATCAATATATCATCAATCAATCTTTGAAGTCTATTCGATTCAACTTCAATTATATCTAAAAATTTAGTTCTCATAGATTTATTTATGCCAGAATTTGATTTTAAAGTTTCTACAAAACCATTAATTGAAGTAAGAGGAGTTTTAAGTTCGTGAGTTACGTTAGCAACGAAATCACTTCTTATTGTTTCTAGTTTAATTCTCTCAGTTATATCTTCAATATTCACTATTGCCCCAATTACAATTTTGTCGTTATCATCAAGACGAATTGGGTCCACATTTATTTTATAGTCAAGCGATTCTAGATGAACCTGTGTTTGAGCTCTTTCTCTTTTATGGCACAACTCCAAAATAGACAAAAGAAGTCTTTGTTCTTTGACAATTTTTTCAAAAGGCTTTCCTTCATAGTTTTGTTCATGGTAATCAAAAATATTTTTAGCTGCCTTATTCATTAAAAGTACATTCTGCTCAGTATCTATAGCAACAATTCCATTTGATATACTTTTTAATATTGCTTTTAGTTTTGAATTTCTATCTTTTAATGTTTCTATATTCTTATAAATTTCTTTAGTCATTAAGTTAAAACTTTTACCCGCTTTTCCAAGGTCACCTGAGAAAGAAGTATTTATAGTCACTAAATAATTGCCTTTTGTAACTTCATCATAAGCCTCTCCAAGTTCCTTTACATATCGCTTAAGAGCCAGTGTATATCTACCCATCAAAATAGTGGCTGCTGCTAATATAAATACTAAAATAGTCA
This sequence comes from uncultured Peptostreptococcaceae bacterium, assembly GCA_964521745.1. GTDB lineage: Bacteria > Bacillota > Clostridia > Peptostreptococcales > Filifactoraceae > Acetoanaerobium. The sequence goes on along the minus strand of CAZFTH010000004.1, from coordinate 25,483 downwards.
TTTTGGGACTCCACCTTTATTTTATCTTATAACCTACCCCACGTATAGTCTCTATATACTGAGGTTTTTTATCATTATCTTCTATTTTTTTTCTCAAATGTCTTATGTGTACATCTACTGTTCTTGTTTCTCCAAAGTATTCATATCCCCATATTTTATCTAATAAATAGTTTCTAGTTAAAACTTTTCCCCTATTAATAGCTAATAGCTTCAATAATTCAAATTCCTTAAGAGTTAAATCAATTTTTTCATCTCTTTTAAAAACTTCATAATTTTCCATATCTATATTAAGTTCCCCAATTTCAATGTTATTATCCAAAACAACCTGTGCTGGGGTTGCATATCTTCTTGTAACAGCTTTTACTCTAGCCATTAACTCTTTTATAGAAAAAGGTTTAGTAATATAATCATCAGCTCCTAATTCTAAGCCGTATATTTTATCTTTTTCCATATTTTTAGCAGTAAGCATAATAATAGGAGTGTCTTTTATTTCCTCATCTTCTCTAATTTTACTGCAAACTTTTGTCCCATCCATAATTGGTAGCATTAAATCAAGTAAAATCAAAGCTGGTTTTATTTCCTTTGCTTTTTTTAAAGCTTCTTCTCCATCATAAGCGTATTCCACTTCATATCCCTTAAGTTCCATGTTAAATTTTAACAATTCTACTATATTTTCTTCATCATCTACTATCAATATTTTTTTATTCATAATTTACCTCCATGCTATTATCCAATCACTCTAGCACAAGTATATATGAAATTCTCTTAACAAATGTAAAACTCATGTTAAGTTTGTAAATAAAAATTAGCTTATTTTTTTCCTTTTTCTTCTATAATGCACTTAAGCTCATCTAAGAAACTATTCACATCTTTAAATTGCCTATACACAGAGGCAAACCTAACATAGCTTACTTCATCAATGTCTTTAAGTTTATCCATTACTAAATTTCCAATTTCTTCACTAGATATCTCTCTTTGCATCATATTTAAAATTTCTTTTTCTATGTCCGAAACTATATTTTCCATTTGCTTTATTGATATTGGTCTTTTTTCACATGACCTTATTATACCTTTTAAAATTTTTTCTCTATCAAAAAATTCCCTAGCTCCATCTTTTTTTACAACCATAACATTTACTTGCTCTATTTTCTCATAAGTAGTAAATCTTTTTTTACAGTTTTCACATTCCCTTCTTCTTCTTATGGAATTACCTTCTTCTATAGGTCTAGAATCAACTACTTTAGATGTCTCAAAATCACAATACGGACACTTCATTTTATTCACCTCAAATATTTAAATTACTAATGAAAAAAGTCTTCTCAAGTATGAGACAGACTTTTCTTATGTCTAGATATTATTTATTTTTTGTTAGTTCTAACTAACCAAGGCGGTAGTTCTAGATTTTCTATATCATCTTTAGAATCTTCTTCAGCTACGACAGCTTCAGATACAGCCTCATTTTCAGTTTCATTTTCAGCTTTATTTGATAAATCAAAAATACTAGAATCTATATTTCCAGCTTGCCCATCAAAGCCTGTTGCTATTACTGTTATACTAATTTCATCTCCAGCATCATCGCTATAAGCTGTTCCTACAATTATCTCAGAATCATCTCTATTTACAGCTTCAGTAATAAATTTAGATGCTTCATTGAATTCATGAATTGTAAAAGTATCTTTTGATGCTGTAACATTAAGTAAAACAGCTCTTGCTCCTTTAACAGTAGTTTCAAGTAAAGGACTATGTATTGCCGCTTTAGCAGCTTCAAGAGCTCTATTTTCACCCTTTGCTTTTCCAGTTCCCATATGGGCAATTCCTCTATCTAACATTGTTGTCCTTACATCTGCAAAGTCAACATTTATAAGTCCTGGAACTTTAATTATATCAGTAATCCCTTTTACCCCTTGCTTAAGGACTTCATTTGCCATTTCAAAAGCATCTTCCATTTTTGTATCCTTAGAACAAATCTCAAGTATTCTGTCATTTGGTATTACTATTAAAGTATCTACATTTTTTTTGAGTTCATCTATACCTTTTTCTGCTTTTTTCATTTTTTGAGGTCCTTCAAAGAAAAAAGGTTTTGTAACTATCCCAACTGTAAGAACACCAAGTTCTTTTGCTACTTTAGCTACAACAGGTGCTGCCCCTGTTCCTGTTCCTCCACCCATACCAGCAGTTATAAAAATCATATCTGTACCATCTAGTGAATTTTTTATATCTTCTAAACTTTCTTCAGCAGCTTTTTGCCCTATCTCTGGATTCGCTCCAGCTCCCAAACCTCTAGTTAGCTTATCTCCAATTTGAAGTTTAGATTCTGCTTCTGATTTATTTAAAGCCTGAGAGTCAGTATTAACAGCTATATATTCAACTCCTACTATTCCAGCATGAATCATTCTGTTAACAGCGTTTCCACCTCCACCGCCAACACCTACTATTCTTATCTTCTCTTTGCTATCATTCGTACTAATATCAAATTGTAGCATGGCATGCCCTCCTAAAATTAAACTATTCGTCATTTTAATACTTTTATTATAATCTATAAAGTAATACTTGCGCAAAATAATATATACTATATTTTACATTATTATAGTTCTTTTGTCATTGTTCTCTTTTTTGAAGCATCCAGTTTATTGAAAATCAATCTTCTAATAGCTGCAAAATTTTGAAATAATCTTCCTCCAAATACTATAATTGGAGCATAGTATAAAGGCACACCTAACCTATCTCCTAAATAAGCTAAGAAACCAGCTAAGATAGCATTTGTAAAAAATCCTGATATAAACATAAAATTATTATAAGTATTCTCCATAGAAGATCTTATAGCTCCAAATACTGAATCCATAGCTGCTAATATGGCAACTGAAACATAAAGTGAATAATTGTCTGGATAAGTAAATGGCACATAATAGCCTACTACGATTCCTAACGCTAATCCGATAATAGCCCAAATCATCACTGTGCCTCCTTTAAGTAATTAAAGTTAATATTTTTACCATATTTAGGTATTGTTAAATACTCATCTGTAAAAAAATCTATTCCTATGCCATAAACACTTTTAAGTAAATAAGCATAAGAGTCAGGAGCAGTAATAGCTTGCTTCATCTCATTTATTGGACCTATTGCAGAAATTACAAATGGCTGTCCGAATGTTTTACCATTAATCGTAATAGTAGGCCCACTACACCTAATTTCAGATAAAGAAATTAATCTTTGTCCATTTATAGAAATTGTTTCTGCTCCAGCTATTTTTAAATCATTTATAATATGGAGTACATCTTGATCATGCACTATTATATTATTAGGGTTTTCACCATCTTTTATTTCTCTTTCACTATCTTTAATCTCTACAGTAAGACCCATCCCTACCATATTCGTATTTCCAGAAATATCAGCCATTAGATACTTTTGTTCTTCTAAAACCGGTACTATAGAGCCACTATTATCTAATTCATCTTCATAACGTTTATATTCGTCTCGCTTTTGCTTTATTAAATTTTGAAGATTAATCATTTCACTTTTTTCTACTTCTATTTGTTCTTCTATTTCCTGGATAGATTTTAAAGTTACTAATCCATGTGTTAAGCTAACACTTTTAATTTGAAGTATCAATATAATACCAAGTAAAAAAGACATTAGAACCAACATATTAATTTTTGTTTTATTACCTGACATTTTCTCACCCTTAATTTTCTATCGGCATAGAATATTTAAACTCAACACTTCTTGTATATCTAGGTAAACTCAATTCTTCTAGTTTTTCTATACTTGCATTTATATTGTAATGTTTTCTTATCTCCCATAATACACCATATCTTAAATTTAGGGCAGATTCCATTGTATCAGGATTACCCACAGCTTTTATCTCATATGGCTCAAAAATTGGATTACCATTTACATAAAGCTTGTCTCCTATAAGTTGAAAAAAAGTATTATTAACATACCTTTCCTCATTTATCGCAATTCCTTCTGCCCCTGAGGCATTTAGTTTATTAATTACTGAAAGTAAAAGCTCATAATTATATGTTAACAATGCTGTCTGCTGAGAGTCTTGATCTACAGATTGAAATTTAATTATTATTCCAGGCCCTACCGCTTCTTTTTGCCCTAACATAAGTTCAAATTTATCAATTTCTTTTCTAAGCTCTTGCTCCATATAGTCTTCCTGAAGTTCAGAATCTTTTAGTTGTTTAGCCTGAAGTTCTAAAGCTTGTAGCTCACTTTCTAGACCTACTTTTTTTTCTCTTAAGGATTTAAGTTCCGATTGAAGTTGCCTTGATTTTTGTGAAGATGCAACCCCTCCAGTTAAATCATCTATGCTTTTAAGCTGAAGTGCAATCATAATTCCAATTAAGAAACTAAAAATAAGTAGAACTATTTTTTCTTTTTTCATATAAAATCTACCCTTCCCTATAAACAGGATTACTATTGTATCTCATATCTATTATCCCATGATGAATTCCCTTAGTATGCAAATCCACTAAAATTTTGTTAAGTCTTAACATCTTATCATTAAGACCAGCTCCATCACCTAAAAGAACGCTTATTCCATTAGCAGTAGTCATATATATATTATTTAAATTTTTTAGATTTATATCTGAAATACTTTCTAATAATCTAGCATTTTGAGAAACAGAAATCATGCTTAGTATCAAGGAAAATTGTTCCTCATTTTCAAGCGGTATTTTTTGTCCAAGCTGAACTTTCACAGGTTTTATACCACTAATCATAGGCTTTTGCATAGTAGCTACGCTTGTTTGAATTTTAAGCACGAAACCATCTTCATCAATTATAGCATAACCCCCAGTTACTGGTATAATTGCTGCCTCAAATCTTTGTTTAATAGAAAAAATTAGTGTACTAGGAAATTTTCTCTTGATTTTTATAGATTTTATATAAGGGTTACTAAGTATATTTTTTTCGGCTTTATTTATACTAATTCTATATATATTCTTATCATTATCAATTTTTGAAAGTTCCAAAATCTCTTTTTTAGATAGGCTTGTTTCTCCTAGAATTATTGAATTACTAAAATAAAAATTTGGTAAAAATAAGTATCCTATAAATATCAAAACTATTATTACAAACCCAGCTAGTATTATTTTTTTTCTATTTTTTATTAGACGCTCCATTCCTAACCACTCTTCTTCATAAGAATTTCATAAATCATTTGAGCTGGATTTTCCTTAGATAAATTTAAGCTAGCTATTTCCATAGATTTTTTCAACTCGTCATCTTGTATGATTTTATAAAGTTTTTCTCTAAGTACGTCAGCCGACAAGTCGTCTTCTAAAATGCAAAAACCTGCACCTGCATTTTCAATAGTCTTAGCGTTATACTCTTGGTGATTTTCTGCCGTATACTTTTTTGGAATTACTATACTTGCTTTTCCAAGATAATTAACCTCAGCTAAAGTAATAGCTCCCGCGCTACACACAATAACATCAGCCGCTGCCATATATATACCCATATTTTCTATATACGGATATATTTTTATATTCTCTTTATAAGAGTCTATTGCTATATCATTTACAAAAGTTTCAAAATAAAATTTTCCTGTTGCATGTACCAAAATCACATCTTTCGTAATAAACTGTGGAATCATGTCTTTAATAGATTTATTTAGACTTTTTGAGCCTCCACTTCCTCCTACACTAAGTAAGATAAAACCATCTTGTGGTAAATCAAGTTGTACTCTAGCTTCTTCTTTAGTAATAGAAAATTTGTCATTTCTTACAGGATTTCCTACAAAAACTGGCTTGTTCTTTGATTTAAAAAAATCTTTTGCTTCTTCAAATCCTAAAAAAATATGATTTACTTGTTTTCCTAAAAGCTTATTTGTAATTCCTGGAAAGACATTTTGTTCGTGTATAGCAGTTTTTATACCCATTAAAGACGCTATCATAACAACTGGTCCAGAAACGTAGCCTCCTGTTCCTATTACAATATCAGGTTTTTCTTCTTTTAAAATTTTTCTAACTTCAGCAAAGGAAAGAAAAAGTTTATACGAACGTTTTATATTTTCAGCAGATAACTTTCTTTGAAAACCTCTTACTTCAATTGCTCTAAACTTTAATCCATAACTAGGAACTATCGACTCTTCTAAGCTATTTGGAGTTCCAATATACGTTACTTCACAATTTTCATTATTGGTCATAAAAGCATTTGCTATAGACAAAGCAGGATAAATATGACCTCCGGTTCCTCCACCTGATACAATTACTTTCATTAAATTAATCTCCTTTATTTCAAAACATATCTTAATTTATCAAGAGTAGTTTTACTGCTTAGCATATCTAGATATATTTAATATAATACCCATTGCACACATAAAAATTACCAATGATGTTCCGCCATAGCTTATAAAAGGTAAAGGCAGTCCAGTGTTTGGTATAGATGAGGTCGCAACTCCTACATTTATTAAAACTTGAATTCCTATTTGTAATGTAATTCCTGCTACTAGCATAGATGAAAACATATCAGGGGCCTTTCCAACAAGCTGTAGGCATCTCATAATTAGAAATGCAAATAATATAAGTATAAAAATAGCCCCAATATAACCCAATTCTTCTCCTATAATTGCAAAAATAAAATCATTCTGAGGCTCTGGTAAGTAAAAAAACTTTTGCCTGCTTTTTCCTAATCCAAGACCAAATATTCCTCCAGAACCTAGAGCATATAAAGATTGAATAACTTGATATCCATTTCCAAGAGGGTCCTTAAAGGGGTCTAGGAATGTAGTAAATCTCTTAAATCTATATGGTTCAAATAAAACAAGTAGTATAATTCCGAAAAAACCTAGTCCAGCCATACTAAAAACATAAAAATAGTGAATCCCTGCAATAAATAACATACCAAAAGTAACAAATAAAATAGTAACACTTGTAGACAAGTCAGGCTGTATTATTATTAAAAGCACAGATAATCCAACAAAAATAAAGGGTTGTATTATTGTTCCTAGATTATTAATTTGATTCTTTCTGTTACTAATAATGGTTGCTGTCATGATAATGCAAGCAAATTTTGTGACTTCTGAAGTCATCAAAGTCGAAAATCCAATATCCAACCATCTTTTAGCATAATTTAGTTCTATTCCTAGTGGAGAAAACTTTGTCATAAACAAAAGAAAAATATTTATCCCCATAATTTTTAAGGCATATTTTTTATACACCTTATAATTTATTTTTGAAACAAAAATCATACCTACGAATCCAATTATTGAAAATATAATATTTTTTTTAAGAAAAAACAAAGGGTCATTGTGCTTTACTCCAGACTGGACATAGCTAGCACTAAAAACCATAATAGTCCCAAAAAAAACAAGTATGACAATAAGTAATATAATACAAATATCAGGTTTTCTTAACGATTTCACTCTATTTCTTTCCATATGTATCACCCATAACTCTATAAGTTAAGAACATATTTTTTAAAATCTTTTCCTCTATGTTCAAAATTATCATACATGTCCATACTGGCACTTGCGGGAGAAAGTAGCACAACCTCACCAGCTTTAGCCTTATCAAAAGCAACTTGCACTGCATCTTTCATATCATTTACTTTAGTAATATTAAAAAGTCCTTTTGATATAGCTATATTCTCTATTATGTCTTTTGTCTCACCAATTAAAACAAGATGTTTCACTTTCAAAATGCAACCATCTATAAATTCAGAATAATCACTTTTCTTGTTCATGCCCCCTGCTATTAGAATAACAGGCTTAGTCATAGCTTCTAAAGCCTTAATAGATGAATCTGGATTTGTGGCTTTTGAGTCATTAATATAATCTACATTCTTGTAGCTTCTTACCAATTCCAATCTATGTTCTACACCTTTAAACTTTATAATTTCATGTCTTATAATATTTTTATCTATTCCAGCTATTACTGCTATAGCAATAGCTGCAAGTATGTTTTCTAAATTATGATTTCCTAATAATAAAATTTCCTTAATATCCATAATATATTCTTTTTTATTTATTATATTAGCTACTATCTTACCATCTTCAACATAAATACCTTCATCAAGTATATCTTTTCTGCTGAAAAAAATTATTTTGGGTTTAACTTCTACTTGACTTAATCTCAAACACCAATCATCGTAGTTTAAAACCAAAAAATCATCTTCTAATTGATTTTCAAAAACTCTAAATTTAGCTTCCTGATATCTCTTCATTGTCTTATGTCTATTAAGATGATCTTCTGTAATATTAAGTATAGCAGATATATTGGGCCTAAATTCTTTGATTGATTCTAGCTGAAAGCTTGATAATTCAGTGATTAAAAAGCTATCTTTACTAGATTTAATTGCTTGCTCTAATGCAGGATATCCAATATTGCCTACTACTTTTGTATCTGCCTGATAAGCTTTAAATATTTCTCCTACTAACGTTGTAGTTGTTGTCTTGCCATTTGTACCAGTGATTCCTATAAATTTGCCCTTTCCATATCTATATGCTAATTCTATTTCTCCTGTCACTTCAATATTTCTTGATAGAAATTTTTTTACAAAATCTAGCTCTAATGAAATACCTGGAGACATAACAACTAAATCTACCTCTTCATTCCCACTTGGATTCATCCCTAGATTAAAAATCACATCAAATTTTTGAGCAATATTGGCTATCTTATTTGAGTCATAATCAGTTTTTAAATCAAAAACCTCTATTGAAACATCTTGACTTACGAAATAATCTAAAACACAAAATCCTGTTTTTCCAAGCCCTACAATTATTATTTTCTTTTTCATTATTATCCCCTCTATATAGCAAATAATGCGATAAAACATAAAATTATAGTAACTAAATAGAAAACCTTTACTACTTTTGTTTCGTTCCAACCAGAAAGTTCAAAATGATGGTGTATCGGGCTCATTTTAAAAACTCTTTTCTTAAAAACTTTAAATGAAAATACTTGAATAATAACAGACAAGCTTTCCGCAAAGTATATAAAGCCTACAATAGGAACAAGTAAAGATAAATTCAAAATTACAGCAGCTGCTGCAACCGCTCCCCCTAAAGCCATTGAACCAGTATCTCCCATAAAAACTTTAGCTGGAAATTTGTTCACCCTTAAAAAGCCTACACAAGCACCAGCTACAGCAGCCATAAATACAGCCAGATGCCCGTAGCCTGTATATATAGACAGTATTGTAAAAAATGATGCAACCACAAATGTCACACTACTAGCCAGACCATCTAGACCATCTGTTAGGTTTACACTGTTTGTAATTGCAATAATGACAAATACTAAAAACGGAACATAAAACAATCCTAAATCTATGCTTGTATCCCTAAAAAAAGGAACTATTAGCTGTGTTCCAAGAGGACTAGTATTTTTTTGATAAATTGCTAAGATTAAGGCAAATAGAAATTGTAGTAATATTTTTTGATAAGCTCTTAAACCTAAAGAACGCTTTAAAACCACTTTTATGTAATCATCTAAGAATCCAACTAAACCAAATAAAAACATAAAACTAAGAGCGAACCAAATTTCATTGCTATATCTTCCTGATATTAACACCGTCAAAATCACTGCAATAATAAAAATAATCCCCCCCATGGTAGGAGTTCCATTTTTTACTAAATGTGATGCTGGACCATCTTCACGAATAGTTTGTCCAAATTTAAGTTTTTTTAGCATAGGAAGAAGCATAGGTCCAATTACGAATGCAATCCCAAATGAAATTATAAACGCCAATATAATTTGAAAATCAAAAAAATAATTCAATATCTAAACCTCCATGTTATCGTCTGTTAATGCGTAAAATATTTGGTCTAATTCCATACCTCTTGAACCTTTTAACAAGACTGTATCACCGTATTTAATTATACGCTTTATTTCTCTAATTGCTATATTGTTATCAATGAAATGATATTTTATTTTATCATTATTTCGACTATATTTGAAATTATCATAAGCAAATTTCATCTGCTCACCAATAAAAAATACTATATCAAATTTTTCATTAGCAACCTGCCCAATATTCTTATGTGCTTCTTGTGAAAATTCTCCTAGTTCTAACATATCTCCAAGTATAGCTATTTTTCTTCCAGAAGCATAACTTTCAAATGAATTTATAACTGCTTGCATAGATTCGGGATTTGCATTGTATGAATCATTTATATACTTAATTTGATTTTTTTCAATAATTTGCATCCTTAATTTTGAAGGCTGAAACTTCATAAGCCCAAGCTTAATTTCTTCTAATGGAATTTTATAAATAAGTCCAGCAGCTATAGCGCTTAATGCATTGCCCACATTATGAATCCCTACTGATGGAAGTATAAATTTTCTTTTTATTCCAAGGCCAGAAACTATAAACTCACTTTGTTCATTTACAACTTTATAGTCACTAGCTCTAAGGTCACTATCTTCACTAAATCCATATTTAATTAAATTAAATTTATAATCCCCATCTGATAATGAACCTAAAAATGTATCATCTGCATTTACAATTAAAAAATCATTTTTACTCAAATAATTTGAGATTTCCATTTTAGCTTTAAAAATATTTTCTCGGCTTTTTAATATTTCAATATGGCAAGAACCTATATTAGTTATAATCGCAATATTGGGTCTTACAATTTCTGCTAGGTAATCTATTTCACCCAAAGCAGACATACCCATCTCAAAAATAGCTGCTTGATAAGTACTATCTATACTGAGAGCTGTAAGCGGAAGTCCTATTTCATTGTTAAAATTCCCATCGGTTCTATGTGTATTAAAATGTTCATTAAATACGTAGTATAACATATCTTTAGTAGTTGTTTTGCCACTACTTCCTGTAACACCTATTTTTTTTAAGTCAAATTGTTTTAAATAATTTTTGGCAATATTTCCAAGTGCAAGGATAGTATCCTCTACACTTATTACTTCTTGTAAATCCGATTTTCTACTAGATAATACAAGAGTTGCACCCTTATCTATAGCTTGATTGATAAAATCGTTGCCATCAAATTTTTCCCCTTTTATAGCTATATAGCAATCATCTTTTTTTACTTGTCTGCTATCAGTGACAATCCTATGGACAATTGGATTATAATCACTAAAATTATTTTCTGTATTAGTCCATAAATGAATTTGATTTTTTGTCAGTTTAAGCATAAATACACTCCTATCTGAATATCTATAATATCTAAAGGCAATGTCAAAAGACATTGCCCTATTCAAATTCCACACTAGCCATATTGCCTTTTTTTACCATAGTACCTGGACTTGGCATTTGTTTCACTGCCTTTCCAGACCCTACAGGAGTAAATTCCAGACCCATGTTTTTCAAAAGCTCAGCCACTTCTTTTACCGTTTTGCCATTTAAATCTGGCATGATTAAAGTCTCTTCATTTTCCGAACTTAAGTAAAGCATAACTGAAGAACCTTGAGGTATTTTATCTCCAGGTTTTGGAAAAGAATCTATAACTATTCCTGAAGTATCAATTTCTTGCTGAGCATCCAGTAAATGGCCTACCCCTAATTTTTCAAGTTCAATAACAACATCTGAATATTTTCTATTTCTTATTTCTGGAATTACAATTTTCGAATCGTTATCTTCTATAACAGCCTGTGCATTTGGTTTAATTCCTAAATATCTTAAAATATCTTGCATCATTTGACGCACTACAGGACCTGAAACCGTACTTCCAAAATGCGAAATACCATTTGGCTCATCCACTATTACTATAATAGCAAGTTGTGGATCTTCTACAGGTGCCACTGCTGCAAAAGATGCTATATAGTAACCGCTTTGGTACTTCCCATCTATTACTTTTTGAGCTGTTCCAGTTTTTCCACCGATTCTATATCCCTCTATTTTTGCAGGAGAACCAGATCCATTTGCTATTACGGATTCCATAATTGCTAACATTTGCTGGGCAGTTGTTTTTGATACAGCTTTTTTGATTATTTCAGGTTCAAAGGATTTAACTACATCGCCATTTTCATCAGTAACTTCCTTAACAATCCTAGGTTTCATAAGAACGCCTTCATTAGCAACAGCAGAAATAGCACTTAACATCTGGATAGGGGTAACTGATATACTTTGACCAAAAGATGTAGTTGCAAGCTCCACTGGTCCCATATTACTTACAGAATACTGCATTCCTACTCCCTCACCTGGAAGAGCTATTCCAGTGGGTTTTCCAAAACCAAAAGCTGTAATATACTCTGTAAATTTTTCAGCTCCTAATCTTTGTGCCACTTGTATAAATGTAGAATTAACTGACTGTTCTACAGCCTCAGTAAAAGTTATTTTTCCAAAAGGTTTATTTGTCCAGTTTCTTATTTTTCTTCCAGCTACTTCAGTATAACCTATATCGTTAAACCACTCTTCTGGATAAACCAAGCCCTCTTCCAAAGCAGCTGAAGCTGTTACTACTTTAAAAGGAGAACCTGGTTCATAGATATCATTTACAGCTGGATTTCTCCACATTTTATATAGCTCTTTTAACTTATCTTCATCAGTCTGGGCTGATTCAATGCTTTCTTCAAAAAGTGGATATAGTGGAGTTCTAGAATCATTAGGATCATAATCAGGCTTGGATACCATGCCAAGAATATCTCCTGTTTTAGGCTCCATTGCTATAGCTATAACCCTTTTCGCATTATGGTCTACAAGAGCTTGCTCTACAGCCCTTTCCATATGATGCTGAATTACTTCATCGATAGTCAACACTATATTTCTTCCATTTATAGGCTCATTATAGCTAAGGCTATTTGTAGATATTTCCCTATTTCTAGCATCTTTAATAAATATTTCTCTACCAGGTACCCCTTTAAGATAAGAATTAAATGATGCTTCTACTCCACCAAGACCAACATTTTCATTAGATACATGCCCTATTACGTATGAAGCAAATTTCCCGTATGGATAATACCTTCTGCTAGATTGTTCAAACCAAATTCCGGATAACTTTGATTCTCTAATTTTTTTCACTTTATCTGAGTCAATATTTTTTGCAAGAGCAAATCTCTTCTTATCAGAGTCTAGGCTTTTTCTAAGTTCTTCTTTATCGAGTTCTAAAATTTTTGACAAGGTATCTATAGTTTCTTCTTTGCTAGATTCTTTTATATTATCTGGCTCAATCCATAAATCATTCTTAGGAACACTTACAGCAAGTTCCTTTCCTGTTCTATCATAAATTATACCTCTAACAGGATGAATAATTGCATCCTTATATTGTTGTTTCATAGCTTCTTGCGAATATAAGGGGCCAGCTACAACCTGAATATATCCCAATCTAACTATCAAAGCAAAAATAGCTATAAGAAAAAGAAAAGCTGAAAATTTTACTCTAGATTTTTTTATATCAATTGCTTTTTTAGCCAATTCACTCACTCTTTCTAATCTATCTCAATATAAACAATTTGTTCTTCACTAGGATATTGCATCTGCAATTGCTCCATTGCAATTTTTTCTATTACATCACTTCTATTTGAGTGTTCTAATTCAACTTCAATTTCTTTTTTTTGATTTTTTATTTCATCCAAATCACGACTTAAATTATTGATGTCATATTTAAGTTCTGAAATAAGAGAATATCTATACATTAATGAACCAAATAAAACACCTACAGTACATAAAGCAATACCTAAGATAGAAAATAAAATTCTTGTTCTTTTAGTTTTTTTATCTAGTTTTTGCTTTTGTTTTTTTACCTTCTCTTTGTGTCTTATTCTTCTTACTTTAGATTCACTTTTATGCTTAACTCTTGCCTTTGCTTCGTATGAGTAACCATAATTAAAACTTTCTCTTCTCTCATATGCTTTTTTAGAAAAATCATGCTCATTTATATCTTTTTTTGAATTTTCATTATTTCTAGTTTTACTACTAGAGTATTTTTGTAAACTTCGGCTTTTATAATTTGAGTCAGTATTTTTTTTCATACAATCCTCCTAGCCTAATACTTTCCTTGCCGCTCTTAACTTTGCACTTCTAGACCTAGGATTCATTTGTACTTCCTCATCACTAGGTAATATTGGTTTACGCGTTATAATTTCAACTATTTGCTCAGAATCACATATGCATACAGGAAATTCAGGAGGACAAGTACACGCGTTTTGCATTTTTTTAAATACATTTTTTACTATTCTATCTTCTAAAGAATGAAATGTTATAACAGAAATAACCCCACCTTTATTCATCATATCCACAGCGGCAAACAAGGTTTTATCTATTACATCTAGCTCTCTATTTACTTCTATTCTTATGGCTTGAAATGTTCTTTTAGCTGGATGCTGATTTTCATCTCTCATCTTTTTAGGAATTGCTGCTTTTATGGTATCCACCAATTCAAAAGTAGTTTCAATTGCTTTTTCTTTTCTTTTTTCTATTATAAGCTTTGCAATTCTAGCAGACCAATTTTCTTCACCATAATCTTTAATTATTTTTTTTAACTCTACCTCACTATATGTGTTAACTACTTCATAGGCAGATAGCTGCATACTTTTATCCATCCTCATATCTAAGGGAGCATCTTGCATATATGAAAAGCCTCTATCTGGGACATCAAGTTGATGGGATGATACTCCTAAATCCACTAAAAAACCATCAATTCTTTCAATTCCTAATTTATTAAGTTCTACTTTTAAATTTTCAAAATTACTATGAACAAGTATTACCTTATCCATATAGTCCTTTAGCTTTTCTTTTGCAGCCAAAATCGCATTGATATCTTGGTCAAAACATACAAGCTTACCTGAAGTAAGTTTTTTTGCAATCTCTAAAGAATGTCCCGCTCCTCCTAATGTCCCATCCACATATATTCCATTTGGTTTTATATCCAGTATATCAACAGCTTCCTTTAGCAACACAGTTACATGTTTAAATTCCACGAACTTCCTCCTACACTTTACTATTTTCACGATAAGGCAAACCTACTTTTTTGTCTTTGAGTAGATTATATAGTACAATTCCTGCTACTATCATTAGAGCACTTATAAGTTGAGCCACCCTAAATGAGCCAAGCATTAAACTATCCGTTCTTAATCCTTCTATAAAAAATCTTCCTATTGAGTATCCTATCAAATATACACTTACCATCTGCCCATCAAATTTTTTATTTTTAAATATTTTGATTAATAAAACAAAAATCAACAAATTCCAAATAGATTCATATAAAAACGTAGGATGGACTTTTACTCCATCTACCATAATGCCCCATGGCAAATCAGTCGGCCCTCCATGGGCTTCTTGATTAATAAAATTCCCCCAACGGCCTATTGCCTGTCCTAAAATCAAAGAAGGTGCAACTATATCAGCTACCTTTAGCACATTCATCTTACGTTTATAACAAACAATAAGACCTCCTATAAGACCTCCTATGAGACCTCCATGAATAGCCATCCCACCCATTCTAGTATTAAACATAGATAACCAATTTTCTTGATAAAGCTCTAGGTTAAATATTACATAATAAAGCCTAGCTCCTACTACTGCAAGCGGTAAAGCTAATAGGCTTACATCTAATATATGGTCTTCTACAAAACCTTCCTTCTTTCCATTACTCATTGCCATTAGTATACCTATAATCATAGCTGCTGATATAATTACCCCATACCAGCGGACTTCAATTCCAAACATATTAAATGCTACGGGATCCATTATATCACCCCTTAATTTTCAGTTTTTGGCATAATAATTGATATTACGCTCATATCTAAGTCAAAATGTTCTTTTAGTCTATTATTTAGAGACTTAATATCAATAGCTTTTAAGACCTCATAATACTCTAGAATATCCATTCCCTTGAAGAAATATGATAAGTAATTATTAGCAATAAATTCAATAGAATCAAATGACTTTATATAACTTCCTATTTTTTTCTTTTTTGCTCTTTCAAAATCAGCCTCATCAATACCTTTTTCCTTAGCATTTTCTATGGCTGAAAATATCTCTCTTTTCACAGATTCTAAATCTCTTGTTTCACCGGATATTATGGTATATCCATAATCTATATGCTCTGTATAATCACAGCTTAATCCACCAAAAACTAAACCTTCCCTGTAAAGTTTATCGTATAGCATACTTCCTTTTTTAAACAATATATCTAAAATAAGTTCAGTTACTATAGATTTTTTCATAAGGTCTTTTGCCCCTAAAACTGATACTTTATCTTTATACCCTATCGAAAACATAGGTACTGATACATCAAGCTGCTCTATTATTTCTTTTTGTCTTAACTCATCATTTTCTAAAGCTTCTATTCTTTCAATATCGCCTTCAAACATATAGTCATCTTTTACTGTTGATTTCACAATATCCATAATCTCGTCTTTATCTAGTTCTCCTATAACAAATAGAGCCATATTTGAAGGACTATAAAAAGTCTTGTAGCAACTATAGAGTTCTTCTGCTGTAATTTTATAAATACTTTCAACCGTTCCAGCTATATCTATGCTATTGGCATGTACCTTATACATAGCCTTTAATGTATTAAAGAATAGTTTCCAATCAGGATTGTCATCGTACATTTTAATTTCTTGAGCAATTATACCTTTTTCTTTTTCTACATTTTCTTCAGTAAAAAAAGGTTCTTGAACATATGATATAAGATGCTTTAATCCTTCTTTAAAATTATCAGTTGAAGAAAAAAGATAAGCAGTCATATTAAAATTAGTAAATGCATTTGCATTAGCTCCTAGTTTTGCAAATTCATCAAAAGCATTACTCCCATCAGCTTGCTCAAACATTTTATGCTCTAAAAAATGTGCAATCCCTTCGTTAACTCTTATTTTTTCCTTAGTATGCGGACTAATAAATTCAAGGTCATTAGACCCATAATTCGTAGCCATTACCGCATATTTCTTTGTAAAGCCCTCTTTAGGCATAAAAAATACATCCATATTATTATGAAGCTTTTCATAATACACGTATTCATTTAAAAGTTCATTTTTTATTATTTGCATATATACATTCTCCTAATTGCTTATTAAATTTATTTACTATCTTTTCCTGTCAAAAAATATACAGTATCTAAATATATTTGCTTACCAATTTCTACAATATCTTTTATTTCAACTTTATTAACAATATCAATTATATCTTCAATAGTTCTATTAGAATCTTGAACACTCATACTGTAATAATAATTTGTAAGAGCTGACAAGTTGTCATTTAATGATTTAAGATTATTAATTATAAACTTCTTACTATTTGTAAGTTCTTCTGTCGAGATATTCCCCTCTTTCATATCACCTAACTCTTTAGATATAAGTTCTAAAACTCTATCGTAATCAGAAATTTCTATTCCTGCAGATATAAGCATTAGACCTTTGAGTTTTTCTAAAGAAGAGTATATAGAGTAACATAAGCTATGCTTTTCTCTCACATTTAAAAATAGTTTAGAATGGGCTCCACTTCCAAGAATAGCTGAAAACATCATAAGATTATAGTATTTTTCATCTTTGTAGTCCATATTAGTTCTAAAACCCAAAACTAATTTACCTTGATTTACATCCATTTCTTCTCTTACGTAAGCAGCTACAGGCTTAAAATAAATTTCTTCTTTTTCTATTTTCACTAATTCTTTTCTATCAAAATTAAATTTTGACTTTACAGTTTCTATTATTTTTTCTCTATCAAAACTACCAGCTACTACTATATCTATAGGTGAAGTTTCGATTATATTTTTGTAATGAGCAAACAAATTCTTTTCATCTATTTTATCTAAATCTTCAATATATCCATCTTCAGATATACTAAAAGGTTCATCTACGCACATATGCTCTATACATTTTTCTACAGCATAGTGCCCCTTATTATTTATCTTAGATTTTATATCTTCTTCCAATATAGTCTTTTCTATATCTACATATTCCTTTATAAATCCATCATTTTTTGTAAGTGGATTAAGAATAATTTCTTTTAGCATAGCCAAAGAATCTTCAAATACAGGTTCTGGTAAATACATATCCCCTACACAGTACATTCTAAAAGAAAGCACTTGTTTTTCTCCCATCTTGTCGACAGATACTCCTACAGCACTTCCATATAAATCTTGTAGTTTTTTTGCAATAGCAACTGGATTTGGGTATCCAACAGTTGCTGATTTTAGTACTGATGGAATAAGAGAATTTTTTGTGACCTCATCTTTATTAAGTGGTCTTTTTAGGTATACAGTTACTATATTAGTTTTATAATTATCTCTAGGAATAAGCATTAAATTTATTCCCTTGTTAATGTTGATTTTTTCATAGCCTTTCAAATTTTTGCCTCCTTAAAAATATGCAAAATATATATTTGATTCAATAAAATTAGACTCTATTATTTAAGTCTCATTTTATTATTATAGCAAAGAAACTAATTAATAAGTATAATATTGTATTGAAATTTATTGTTCTTCTATAATATAATCAAAATAATGTGCTTATACTTATATTTTATGATTTTACGTATTATATTAAACTAAGAACTAGTTTTTAATAATAAAACTGAGGAAATTGGAAAGGAAAGATTATATGAAACTTGGAATTGTTGGGCTTCCTAACGTAGGAAAAAGTACTTTATTTAATGCAATAACTCAGGCAGGAGCTGAATCAGCTAACTACCCATTTTGTACTATTGAGCCAAATGTAGGTGTAGTTGCTGTACCAGATGACAGACTTGCAAAATTAGCAGAGCTTTACGAATCAAAAAAATTAGTTCCAACTGCAATTGAATTTTATGATATTGCTGGTCTAGTAAAAGGGGCAAGTAAGGGTGAGGGATTAGGCAATAAATTTTTATCCCATATAAGAGAAGTAGAGGCTATAGTTCATGTAGTAAGATGTTTTGAAGATAGTAATGTAGTACACGTGGATGGAAGCGTAAATCCAATAAGAGATATAGAAACTATAAACTTAGAGCTTATATTCTCAGATATGGAAATGCTAGAAAGAAGACTAGCAAAATCTCAAAAGGCAGCAAAATCAGATAAAGCACTGGCTACTGAAGTAGAGCTAATCAAAACAGTGCTAGATACTTTAGAAAATGGAAAATCAGCTAGAACTCTTGATTTATCTGACGATGAAAAAGTAGTAGTGAAATCATTTAACTTACTTAGCTTAAAGCCTATAATATACGTAGCCAATGTATCTGAAGAGGAAGTAGCTGACGATGCTAAAGACAACCCATATTTAAAACAGGTTCGTGAATTTGCACAAACCGAAGATGCCGAAGTGGTTGTTGTCAGCGCAAAAATAGAAGAGGAAATATCTCAATTCGATAAAGAAGAAAAAATTGAGTTCCTTAAGGATATGGGACTAGATAAATCTGGCCTTGATAAGCTAATTCAAGCTAGCTACAAGCTACTTGGTTTAATCAGTTTCTTAACTGCTGGACCTATGGAGTCAAGAGCATGGACTATCAAAGATGGAACTAAAGCTCCACAAGCTGGAGGAAAAATTCACTCTGATATCGAAAGAGGATTTATAAGAGCGGAGACTATATCTTTTGATGATTTAGTAGTTCATGGTGGAAATATGGCCTCAGCTAAAGAAAAAGGACTAGTGAGATCAGAAGGTAAGGAATACGTGATGAAAGACGGAGACGTTGTATTATTTAGATTTAACGTTTAAAATATCAGACCACCCAATCGGGTGGTCTTTTTATACCTAAAATATTATCCATAGAATAATAGACATTAATAAAAGTACAAAAGAGCCTGATAATAACATTTTCTCTTTTTTATCCATAGAATTAAATTTTGCTACAATTTCTTTAACCTTATGTACTATTAAATTTGGTTTTTCTTTTTTTACTTTTGTCTTCTTTTCTTTTTTTGCTTTTTTAGGCTTATTTTTCTCTTCATTTTCAAATTGTTCATCGAATCCATTATCTATTATATCTACTTGATTCTTGCCTTGGGTAAAAATATCCGCAGAAGAATATTTATCTAATACCTCAACTTTACTTCTTTCACAATTCCCACACACACTTGAAGTCTTATCATTAAAATAACCACAAACACACCTCCAACTTAAATCATTACTTTGTGCTAAAGATATTGCATCTTCTCCAGCCCTACTTTTAAGTATAGATTTTTGTTTTTTATCTAATACTCCTAATTCAACGCTCTCAAAGCTTTCATATTTTAAGTCTAGAATATCCCCATCTTCAAAATAGCCTTTAAGAAGAGTTATTTCTGCTTTTCGAGCATCAGAAAAATCACTGACTATTGAAAGTTTCCCTAAACTGGCAATTTCCTCACTATTAACTACAAAACTTTTCTCATTTACAGTATAGGGTTCAATATTTAATTGCTCTAAAATAGAATTATAAAATATAACTTCATAGTCTAATCCTGTAAGTTTTCTAGAATGAAGGTTCATTACCTCTACTTCTAAAACTAGCTTGTTTTTGCTTCCTGATATTTCTGCTGCCATAACCTGAACAAAAGAATCTCCACCTACTTTGGCTGTACAGGGTAATGATATAATTTTTCTTTCCATACTATCCTCCAATAATACTAATTTTATCTAAAATCTATATATCTTCTTTCAATCTGATGAATAAATCTACTAGGTTTATTTAATTTTTTTTCTTGCTCTTTATTAACATTGTAACTAATATATAAGTTAGATTTTGGCCTAGTAATAGCTACATAAAATAATCTTTTTTCCTCTTTTAGCCCTTCTCCAGATTGATTTCTAGAAGATGGAAAATTTTCATCTGTTGCATTGTAAATGTATACTGTATCAAATTCCAGGCCTTTTGCTTGATGAACAGTAATAACTGGAAGCTGATCTTTTATATTCAAAAATCTATCAGTATCATTTCCAAGTGAAGCTATTTCAAGTAATTCAGACAAAGATTCAAAAGTTGTCTTATCAGTTTTGTCATATTCCCTAAATATTCTATACAGTTCTCTTAATTTATTTATTTCTAATGATGTCTGACCATATTTGTCAATAAGACCTGCTCTTATTAATGCCTCATGCAATATATCTTGGGGTCTTTTTTCTTTACTCATTTCAGTAAGAATTTTTAAGTTTCTAGCAATCGGATAAAAATAGTCTTGGTATTTATTAAAAACAAGCTGTCTATGGCCTTGCTTCTCTAATAATTTGACAACTACTTTTCCAAGTACTTCTAAAGTGCAAATTACATCATCCATGGCATTGTGGGTGGGTGTATGTTTTAATGAAAATTCTTTAAATAGATTTCCCAATTTATAACTAAAAAATCCTGGATATGTCATTCTAGTTAATTTAAGCGTATCATATACCTTATCTGACAAAGAACTAGCATCAAGATTTAAAGCCTTCATATTTTCTTTCAGTATATTGATATCATAATTCACATTGTGACCTACAACAACGGATTCTTGAGCAAATAAAAGAAATTCCTCAATAGCCCTAACTGCATCAACACCATTTTCAAACAAAAAATCATCTGATATTTTGTGAATTTCAAAAGAGTCTCCTACACTATAATCTATTTTTATAAAACGTTCAAATTTCTCAACAACTCCACTTCTTCCACCTTTTACAGCTGCTATTTGAATTATTTTATCTTTTTTAATATCCAAACCAGTAGTCTCAACATCAAAAACTATAACTTCGTCAGATTCAAATGCATCAAGTAATTCTTTATATGGGTCTTTTAATTTATAAGTAAATTCATTTAAAAATTGACCTATTTCTAAATAAGCTTTATCCGATTCTTTTAAAAATCTGCCAACTAAATCCGAATTTATCCGTCTTAAACTCAATATATCTTTAGGATTCATCATCAGTTTAATATAGGCTAATGCATTTTTTATTTCTTCCCTGCTAAAAAACCTAGTTTTATCTAATAAAAAAACAGGTATATTGTTAGACTCCAAATAGTCTCCTATAGTTCTAGCATCCTTGTTAGTTCTAGCTAAAACAGCTTGACTTGAAAAAACTATACCATTTTTTTGATTTTCTATTACTTTAGATAATATATACGCATGTTCTGCATTTAAATTTTTAAAACCCCTAACTTTTATTTTTTCCTTATCATCATATATCTTTTGGTTTTCTAAACTATTTCCCAAAAAAGATTCTGCAGCTTCCAATATAAGTTTTGTAGACCTATAATTTTCTTCAAATCTCACACTAAGATATCCTGGGTTACTAATTTTAAAATCTCTAAGTATTTCATTTGGCATAGAGCCTCTCCACTGGTAAATAGTTTGGTGAAGGTCTCCAAATAACGCAATATTAGAATGTTTTTCATATAATGTCTTAATTACTTTATATTCAATGATATTTGTATCTTGAACTTCATCTAATTCTATCCAATCAAAATAACTTTCCCATCTCTTACTTATCGAATCCTGCTTAAAAGCCCCTAAAACACCTACTACAAGAGAAGTAAAATCCATAAGATTATATGATTTAAGAGTAGAAATATATAAATTCAAAATTTCTTGAGCATGCTGAGTTAAACTTTCTAAAGAATAAGAAAGTCCTCTATCTTTTATCATTTTTTCAAAATACGCTTTTGCATCAAACTTTATTTCATTTATATATGGAAATTCTCTAGCTTGTCTAATATAATCTACAAACAACTGCTCTTCTTTATAATAAAGGTGACTTTTATATCCTCTACCTACTACTATTTCTCTTATTATTTGCCTAGAATCATCTTCATCTATAACTATAAAATCAGAACTTAAAAATAAATTAGCTGATTCTTGTCTTAAAATATAAGCACAAAGTCCATGAAAAGTTGATATCTTAATCTTATTTGCAACTTCACCCATGACCATTTCTAGTCTTTTTTTCATAGACTTAGAAGCTCTATTTGTAAATGTAAGCAATAACATGGACTCAGGCTTCACTCCAGAGATGTATGCATTATATGCCCTAAGTGCTATTACATCTGTTTTGCCTGTACCAGCTGGAGCCATTACAATAAGTGGTCCAAAAACCTTATCATAAGCTGTCTTTTGCTCTTTATTTAATCTTTCAATATATTTTACAGGATTCATTAAATCATCCTCTCAATTAACCTTATTGTAGTTTTTATATTTTTAATATAGACTCATAATTATAGCAAAAGGAGGTACTATCGTGATTCAAAAAGTATATGAAAATATTTATCTAAACAGTGTCAGATTGCCAAATACCCCTCTTAAGTCTCTCAATAGTTATATTATAACAGATGCTAATCGCGCATTGATAATAGATTCTGGGTTTAATACCCAAATTTCAAGCGAGGATTTTTTCGGTGGAATTAAAGAGCTAGGCATAGATATTAAAAACACTGACTTGTTCTTGACTCATCTTCACGCTGACCATAGTGGCCTAGCTAGCCTATTTCAGCGGGAATCATCTGGAAAAGTATATTCTAGCATCAATGATGCTTCATATGTCACAAAGATGATTCAGAACAGCTTTTCAGATTTATTTGTTATGAGTCTAAAACTTTTTGGAATGGAAGCATCTGAGGAATTTTTCAGTAGCCATCCTGCAGTTTCATATTGTCCTGATTCAGCAATAGATTTCACTTATGTCAAGCCTAATGATATTATTAAAATAGCAGATTTCGAATTAAATGTCATATCTGTCCCTGGGCATACGCCTGACCATATATCGCTGTATGATCCTAATAAGAAAATCTATTTCTCAGGCGATCATATTTTAGATTCTATATCTCCAAACATTGCTTTTTGGGGTGATGAGCATCCTGATATGCTAGGAGAATATCTATCTAGCTTAGATAAAACTTCAGCCTTAGATATAGATATAATATTTCCATCTCACAGAAATATAATCAAGGATTACAAAAGAAGAATAGCCGAAATTAAAGCTCACCACTTCGAAAGACTAAGTGAAGTGCTAGGACTGCTCGATGAAAAGGGTTCAAAAGCAACTGTTATAGAAATAGCTTCTACAATGCACTGGGATTATAGAGCCGAAAGCTTCGATGCGTTTCCAAATGCTCAAAAATGGTTTGCGTGCTCTGAAGCCATGGCCCATTTAGAGCACCTAAAAAGCATGGGTAAAATAAGTTCTTCAGACATCCAAGGAATTCGTTATTATTTCTATAACGCTTAATTGTATTACTTATCTTTTAATCTCTTTCTTAATAATGCTTCATTCTTTGATATATGCTATTATAAATTTTTCTCTATACATTTTTCTTTTTTTGGCTCTTTATATATATTTATTTTGTTATATATCTAAACTTCTTTTGTAAAAAATACTTAATTTTTTGTATAAATAGTATATAATGGTGTAAGAGTTAATTAAATTTGAGAGGTGATAATCTTGGAAAGAATATTAAATTTTGAACCCAAAAAAGTTTTCACATATTTCGAGGATTTGACAAGAATACCAAGAGGTTCTGGAAACGAAAAAGAAGTTAGCAACTATCTTGTAGAGTTTGCAAAATCTAATAATTTAGAATATATTCAAGACGAGTATATGAATGTAATAATAAAAAAACCAGCTACACCTGGTTATGAAGCTCTTCCTGCTGTGATACTTCAAGGCCATATGGATATGGTAAATGAAAAAAACAACGACAAAGTGCATGATTTTGATAAAGACCCTCTTACTTTAAAAATAGTTGGTGATGACATCTATGCAGATGAAACTACACTAGGAGCAGACAACGGAATAGCTGTTGCTATGGCTATGTCAATTTTAGCTTCATCAGATGTAGCACATCCAGCACTAGAAGCAGTTTTCACTGTAGAAGAGGAAACAGGACTTGTTGGAGCTCTAAAATTAGATGGCTCAAAACTAGACGGAAAATATCTAATCAACATCGACTCTGAAGAAGAAGGAGAGCTTTTAGTAAGCTGTGCAGGTGGCTCAAGAATCAAATTAATTCTTCCAGTATCATATACTGATATAGATAGCAATAGAGTTGATTTAAAAGTATCTGTAAAAGGTCTATACGGCGGACATTCTGGTATGGACATAATCAAAGGCAGAGGTAATGCAAACAAGCTAATCGGTAGAATTTTAGACTCTATGATAACTGAAAGCATTAACTTTGAACTTTTCAATGTCAATGGTGGTTCTAAAATGAATGCTATTCCAAGAGAAGCAGATGCTGTAATTGCTGTAAATTCATCTGACAAAGCTAAAGTAGAAGCTTTTATCTCAAAATGGAATGATATTCTAAAAAATGAATTAAGAGGCAAGGACGATAACGTTCAAGTTGTTGTTTCTGAAATCAAGCAAGATTCTACTAAGGTTTTTGATGAAAACTCAAAGTTGACTGCAATTGCTACTCTTATGATGATTCCAAATGGCATTATGAGTATGAGTCATGCTATCGAAAATCTTGTAGAGAGCTCAGTTAATCTAGGTGTTCTAACTACTACAGATTCTTCAGTAAGCTTTGAATGTGCTCCTAGAAGTTCCGTAGGTAGCTTAAAAGAAGCTATAAGAAATCAATATAAAGCTTTAGCTTATCTAGTTGGTGCAGAGCTTGTAACTGATTCTGATTATCCTGAGTGGCAATACAATCCTGATTCAAAGCTTAGAACTCATTTTGAAAAGGTTTATAAGGATATGTACAACAAAGA
>CAZFTH010000003.1:11939-28554 GCA_964521745.1 uncultured Peptostreptococcaceae bacterium | reverse complement strand
CTTAGTTTATTAAGATATGCGCAGCATCTTATATATACTCACACTAAAAAATCTGTATCAATAGCTTCGCTAATGGAAGCAATTCATGAACCTACGGTTTTAGTACAAGGAGAATTTCCAAAAGTAGTAGTAACTCCAACTTCAGTAAACGAATTATATTTAGAGCTTAGTAAAATACTTGAAATGAAACCTTTAAAGAAAAATATGACTCTTACACAGTTCAAAACCACTACAAAGCTTAATTTATCAACAAATTTAGAATAAGTGTACAAAAATAAACCATTAAAATCCCTTTTAAATAAGTGATTTCAATGGTTTTGTTATTTTGATGTCTTAAAGTCAGGATATATTTGAGCAACATATTGTTTTGGATTTTTAGGGTTTTGTTTATCTTATTAGAATTACCTTCTAATCCTAACTTATACTCTTTTATTGTTCTATTAACGGATTTGTCAGCTCTATTACCTTCTGTACTTGGTAGTTTTGGAATTATCTTTCTTACTAATCAACATATTTCATCATTAATAGAAAAAGAAAAACAAAATTACAAGATTATAGCTCTTTCAACAGCTAGTTGGGAAGCATGGTTTGATGTGGATGGCAGTCTAAAGTGGACTAATGATATGATATATAATATTACTGGCTACACATCTGAAGAAGCTTCGAATTTTGATGATATTTTTAAAACAATTATTTCCATTGATAAAGTAGGTGTATTCACTCAAGAATTCAAAAATATCCTTGAAAAAACATCCTCTGGGGAAAACGAATTTTTGATAAATCATAAAATTTTAGGTGAAAGATGGATATTAGTATCCTGGAGAAAAATATATGATATTGACGATAAATTCATAGGATATCGATGTAGTAGCATAGATATTACTGAGCAAAAAAATGCTGAATTTGAAGCTACTAAATTAGCAAAAAAATTAAAACATGAGAAAGAAATTGCAGAAAAAAATTCTCTTGTTGATTCTATGACGGGACTTGCCAATAGAAGATATCTAGAGGAGAGAATAGCTTACGAACATGCAAGAATGAACAGAAATTGGTCTAGTTTATCTATAGTTATGTTAGATGTAGATTTTTTTAAGTTATATAACGATACTTATGGCCATGTTCAAGGAGATATATGTTTGAAAAGAATTGCAACTGTACTAAAATCTTCTATAAAAAGACAGACAGATTTAGTTGCAAGATATGGTGGAGAAGAATTTGTAGTTCTGCTTCCTGATACGGATAAGGATTCAGCTAGTATTTTAGCGGATAATATTAAAAATAGTATAGAAAATCTAAAAATAGAACATTCTGCATCTGCAATTTCTAATTTTGTTACTGTAAGTATAGGGGTAGCAACTTTCACTAAAGATTGTAGTGCTGAATGTGATGAATTAATAGAAAAAGTTGATTTTGCTTTATATGAAGCAAAAAGTTATGGTCGAAATTGTGTTAGCCATATTTAATAAATAAAAGGCTCTATTCTTATAAACACTTAGAATAGAGCCTTTTTATTTGAGTATTAATTATTTAGTTTAAATCTAGAAATCACATTTTTTAATTGTAAATCAATAATTATATCATAAGTGAATATAGGTGTACATAATTATTTTAAAAAATACAGAAAAAAACCTCGATTTTTTCGATAAAATCAAGGTTTCTATATTTAAAATTCATTTTTACTCCCAAAAGTCAGGTATTACCACCAACTAAAATTACAGGCACATTTACTTCTTCCGCTATCTCTGCAGCATATTTCCTAAAATATGATTCATTTTCTAAATATTTTAGTCCTTTTTCTCTTACGGTTCTATCTTCTGTTTTAGCTCCTACAACCCCGCTGATTTCTATAGCATCAATTCCAAGTTCTTCTAATCTCTTGCATACATATTTACAGTCTTCAAAAGAAAAACCATCTTCTATAAAATCAGAGTAATTAATTTTAATTAGCACCGGGAAATCTCTTCCAACTTTTCGTCTCACAGCTGCCAGTGTTTCAAAGATAATTCTTGCTCTGTTTTCAATATTTTCACCATACTCATCAGTTCGCTTATTGTAGTAGGGACTTAGAAACTGACTGTAAATATATCCATGGGCAGCATGAAACTGTACCCCATCAAATCCTGATTTCTTAGCTCTAAGCGAATCATCTGCAAAACTTTCAATAAGACCTCTTATATCTTCCTTTGTAGCTTCCTTAGGGGTAACACCATATATTCTATGGGCTACTGCCGAAGGTCCTAATATGATTCTCTCACCTACATTAAAGTTAGTTTGAGAGCCACCATATACAATTTGCAATATTATGTTTGTATCAAATTTATGAATTTTATCTGTAAATTCTTTATATTCTTCAATAAATGAATCATTATAAATACCCATCATCCCCGGATTGGGTTGTTCGTCTACTGTAACAAAAAGCATAGCCTGTTATTATTGTACCTACTCCACCTTTAGCAAGATTTTCATACGTTATATAGTTTCTCTGTCATATGTCCTTTGTTATCCGCCATGGTTTCCCATGTAGCAAATCTAAAAAATCTATTTTTTAAATTCATATTGCTAAAATTTGTATTATCAAATAATCTTTCCATATTGCCTCCATAAAAACTCATATTTTTACTTGTTAACGCTTATAAACTTTTGGGCATGAATATTTAATGTTTATATCAAATCTAATCGTTTCGTTTTTTCACATTTCTCATTATAAATTACATTTATAAACTTGAATATTTGCATTAGTTTTTATTCAAACAACCCTTTAACATTCTTCAATTCTTCACGAATAGAAATGCCTTGTGGGCAATGTTTTTCACATTTTCCACATTCAATACAATTTGATGCCCTTTGCTGTGGCTTGAGCCAATTATATATATCCGATTTTCCAAACATATAATAATCATTGTAACAGCTAAAATTGCGGGGTATATTTACTCCTTGAGGACACGGCATACAATACTCACAAGCCGTACAATTTACTTTGATCTTTTCTTTAAAAATACCTTTAACTTTCTCTATGAGTTCAATTTCCTTTTCAGTTAATGAGTTTGCTTCAGCTTCACTTGCTATTTTTATGTTTTCTGAAACTTGTTCTATTTCATTCATACCACTTAAAACGACTGATACTTCAGGGTGATTTAATATCCATCTAAATGCCCAACCTGCAGGTGTTCTTTTTACTTCAGCCTGATCAAAAATATCCTTCACGTCATCTGGAACATTAACAAGCTTACCGCCTCTAAGCGGTTCCATAATTGTAACTCCTAGACCTTTATTTGCTGCGTACTTTAATCCTTCTGTTCCAGCCTGATAGTTTTCATCTAAATAATTATATTGAATTTGGCAAAATGACCAATCATAATAGTCTACTATCTCTTTAAACAAATCAAGTTTGTCGTGGAATGAAAATCCTGCATGCTTAATTCTTCCATCCTTTATCGCTTGATTTAGAAATTCATCAATACCAGCTTCCTTTAATTTAGGCCAAGTCGTTCTATCAATTGTATGCACCAAATAAAAATCTATTGTTTTTGTATTAAGCCTTTGTAATTGCTCATTTAAATATTTATCCATATCTTCTCTTGTTCTTATCAACCAACTTGGAAGTTTTGTAGCTATCTTTACTTTCTTTCTATATCCATCTTTTAAAGCTTTGCCTACTAAAGGTTCACTTGCTCCTCCTCGTTCCATTCCAGTACCATGATAAGGATAAGCCGTATCTATATAGTTAACCCCTTCATCAATTGCATGACGTATTAATTTTATGGCCTTATCTTCATCAATTTTTGTTGGATCCCCTTCACCAAGAATAGGTAATCTCATGCAACCAAATCCAAGAGTTGAAACCATCTCATTTGTTTTTCCAAACTTTCTGTACAACATAATAAATCCTCCAATGATAAATAATAATTTTTGTTAAAATTTTTATTATTTTTCTCTAAATTGAATGTTAGTAAATAAATTCTTTACATCAACCGCATGTATTTCATATTTCAAAACAAGTAACCCATTGAAAAATATAAAAAGAAAATTTACGCACTAATTTCCCTTACATTTTTAGCTGTCATTTCAAAAAACGTTGCTTTTGGTAATTCGATTCCTAACGTTTCTTTAATTACATCTTCAATTGTTTCTACAAAAATAAATTTTAATTCCTTTTGTACATCTTTTGGAATATCTGTTATATCCTTTTCGTTATCCTTCGGTAAAATTATTCTTTTTATTCCTGCACGGTGAGCCGCTAATACTTTTTCTTTAATTCCACCTACAGGTAGCACAGCACCTCTTAATGAAATTTCACCTGTCATTGCCAGTTTAGAATCTACTGGATGTCCAGTTACCAAAGACGCAATAGCTGTAAATAATGCTATCCCTGCAGATGGTCCGTCTTTTGGAATCGCTCCTGCTGGTACATGAATATGCAAATCATATTTATTAAACTCAAGGCCATTTATATTAAAAGCTAGTCTTGAACGAATCAAGCTTTGAGATATCTTTGCCGACTCCTTCATTACCTCTCCAAGCTGTCCTGTTAGCATTAATTGACCATCTCCAGGCATCAACGCGCCTTCAATAAATAATATATCTCCTCCTACTGGTGTCCAAGCTAAGCCTGTTACAACACCTGGTGGATTACTTTTGTTTGCTCTATCATAGTTCGCAATTTCATGACCTAAAATATCAAATAACATATTCCCTTTTACTATGTAGGGTAAGGGAGAAGCCCCGTCGACTATTTTTTCTGAGGCTACTCTTGCCACTGCAGATAGCTGACGCTTTAATTCTCTTACGCCCGCTTCTCTAGTGTATTTTTCAATTATTACTTTTATCGCTTCATCCTCAATTTGTAGTTGATCTTTATTTTGCCCATTTTCCTCTAATACAGAACATACCAAATGGTTTTTGGCTATTTGAAATTTTTCATCGCTTGTATAACTACTAATATTTATAATTTCCATACGATCTCTAAGAGGTTCTGGAATATCTCTTAGAGAATTTGCTGTTGCAATAAAAAACACATCAGATAAATCATAAGGTACTTCTAAGTAGTGATCTGAGAAACTACTATTTTGTTCCGGATCTAAAACCTCTAGTAGTGCACTGGCTGGATCTCCATTTACAGAGGACATTAATTTGTCTACTTCATCTAATATAAATACTGGATTCTTTACACCAGCTTTTTTTATTCCTTGAATTATTCTTCCTGGCAATGCACTTACATAAGTTCTTCTATGCCCTCTTATTTCAGCTTCATCATGAACTCCACCAAAACTTATTCTAACGTATTTGCGATCTAAAGCTTCTGCTATACTTTTCCCTAGACTAGTTTTCCCTGTTCCCGGAGGTCCTACTAATAACAAAATTGAGCCCTGCTTATTTTGTTTTAATTTCATTACCGTTATGTGTTGAATTATACGATCTTTTACTTTTTGAAGTCCATAATGTTTATCATCTAATAGCTTTCTTGCAGCCTTGATATCTATATCTTTAATCTCACTTTTACCCCAAGGTAAACTTGTTAGTACATCCAAATAATTTCGAATTACGTTCCCCTCTGAACTATTAGGACTTTGACGTTGTAATTTATCCAATTCATCTAATGCCACTTCTTTTACACCCTCTGGCATATTTGCAACTTCTATTAATTCACTATAATCTTTTTTCTTTTTTCCTGTACTTCCTACTGATTCATTTAATTCTTCTTGTATAGCTTCAAGTTGCTTTCTTAACATACTCTCTCTATAATTTTTATTAATATCCTCATTGAATCTTGATGACAATTCAATTTGAAATTCTATGGATTCCTTATGCTCAATTAAAAGATCTAAAAATCTCAAACTTCTCATTTTTAATGAACGTATTTCTAAAAATACTTGTCTCTCTTCACGTGATAAATTTATATAAGGAATTAAATATGCAATAATGCTTGGAAGATTATTTATTGTCTTTATATATTCAACATAAGCTCCAGAACCTCTAAAGTTTTTACTGATTTCAGAAGTTAAATTTTTGATATAATCTAACATTTGGTTCTGATTTTTTTCATCTAAATCGATAATGTCAGGAACAAGATCATAAACGGCTCTAAAATTAGTTCCAGATAAGATGAACTCTTTTACCTCGACTCTTTCCACAACGTCTATACTGTATTCATAACCATCACCATCACTTATCTTTTTTCTATCTTTTATTTTGATTAGTGTACCAACTTTATAAAAATCATTTTTTTCATATGTCCCTTCACTTTTGCTTTTTTTTACTGTCAAAGCAATAGCATAAAAATCTTCTTGTGCAATTTCCTCATAAAACTCATTGTTAAGTTCCCTGCCTAATTTTATCGTAATGTCTCTGCCATGAAACAGAACTAAATTTGGCATAGCCAATACAGGTAACTCTTTGTTTATATTTAATTCTCTCATACTTATTCCTCCATACATTGTTTCTTGCTAATTTTTAATAAAATATCTTCCTAGAAACAATTTGATTACTTTTTGATATTCCTACTTTATTTTTTATTTCTTTATATTCTGAGCCAAGAGAATTATATGGTTTCTCTAAAGTTACAAATATGGACCTGTACCAAAAGATTAGACACAGGTCCAGTATTAAATAAATCAAACTGTTTGAATTACCAATTCATTTAATTCAAGTCTTGGTCTTTGGGAAGGGTTTTGATCAGGGTATCCTACAGGTAATAATGCCACTACATCATATCTCTCATCAATCCCAAGAATTTTCTTTGCCTTTTCACGATCAAACATCATTATCCAGCAACTTCCAAGACCCAAGTCAACTGCTCTTAATGCGATATGCTCCAAAGCTATTGCTGCATTTAAACTTAAATATGATTTTAGGCTTTCTTCATCCATCTCTCGTCTTCTTTTATTATAAGTCTCTGAATCTCTATTCATATTAGCAAGTGGAGTATCTGCAAAAGCATTCGATTGCATTAATTCCTTTGACCTTTTCTCAGCTGTATCTAAAACTTTTTTGTTTATGCAGCACGCTATAATCAATGGTGCTTGTGTTACAAAAGGTAAAGGAGTACATTCAGCAAATTTTGCTCTCGCCTCTTCGCTTTTTATTATTACATAACGAGTAGATTGCAAGTTGCTGCCTGATGGCGCCAGCCTTCCTGCTTCAATTAGCTCAGTGATATAATTTTCCGGAATAGGATCAGTTTTAAATTTTCTGATACTTCTTCTGGATTGAATCGCTTCATTTAATTCCATAATTACGCCCCTAACATTCAATTTTTTTGATGCAAGTCTCAAACTCTAAGTTCTGATTATTTTCTTTAAAATATTAATTCAAACTTTTTATCGCATTTTCCGCCCACTTGGAATCTTTGTATATCGCTCTGCCAACGCCAATAAGATCGGCTTTTCCCTCGGAAAGAAGTTTTTCAGCCGCGTTTACATCAGTAATTCCACCAGTCAAGATAACTGGAATCGACACAACTTTCTTTATAGATTCAGTCAATGATGAAAAATACCCTTGGTCAGTAAGCCCAGCAACAATAAACCCACAAAATCCGCCAGATATATCGAGAATAGTTACTCCTGCTTTTTCAAACTCTAATGCTGCAATTTTGCTGTCTTCGATTGTACTACCGCCCTCCATATAGTCAGAAGCACCCAATCTCAGTAGAATTGGGAAATCATCACCCACAGCATCACGTACTGCCTTAATAACTTCTAAATGAATTTTAATTCTGCCTAGCACATCTCCACCATATTCATCAGATCTCTTGTTAGTAAGTGGAGAGAAAAATTGATTTAAAAGATATCCATGTGCAGAATGAATTTCCACACCATCAAAACCAGCTTCCTTTACACGCAATGCAGCGTCTTTAAACTCACCAATTATATCTTTAATTTCTTTTTTAGTAAGTTCCTTTGGAACATTACCTATACGTGGATTTGCTATAGCACAAGGTCCAACCGGCTTATATCCTGTAACAGCTTTACTGGCTGCGCTTCCCGCATGATTAATTTGCATTACTGTTTTGGAGCCATTTTTATGAATAATATTTGATAATTTCTTCAAGTCCTCAACAATGCTATCATCCGCCACAGAAAGCTGACCTTCACTTGCCTTTCCTTGTTGTGTGATAAAGCTATGTTCTATAATAACCAATGATATATAACCACCCTGTGACTTTTCATCGTAATAATCTAATATATCTTTGCCTATTCTTCCATCTTTTTCAGATTTCGAAGTAGCCATAGGCGGCATAACCAATCTATTCTTTAAAGTTAACTTTCCCTTGTCTAAGGGTTCAAGTAAATATGACATTTTTAATCTCCTTACATTTCGAAATTTAAACAGATAAACTCTACATCCGTATAATTGACCGATGTAGAGCATCTAGTTATCTTATAAATTGATACTTTTACTAAAATTCAACTTTTTCTCCAAACTCATAAGCTCTTTCTAACGCCTCTAAGTTTTTACTAACCTTGACTTTGCCAGTGCAAACACCTAATACTCCTGCCACACCTACATTCAGATATTCACATACTTCTTTAAAAAGTTTCTCTACAGTCTCAGGACCAGAATTAGGCAGCTCACCTTCATAGGTCATAAGGAGCATAATCTTTTTATTATGAAAATCAAAACTGCTATCTGTAAAATTCAACGAGTATAATCTATCAATCAAAAGCTTCATTTGAGCGGTAACACTCCACCAATATATAGGCGTTGCTAATATTATCAGATCTGATTTTTTTATTTTCGGAACTATGTCCTTCATATCATCATTAATGACACATGTTTTATCTTCATTGTTTTTGCAAGAATTACACCCCATACATGGCTTTATATTACTATTCTGTAAAAAAACAATCTCACTTTGTGCATCATTTTTACTCAAGATACCATCTAAAACTTTATCTAAAAGTAATGATGTGTTACCATTTTTTCTAGGACTCCCCAAAAAAGAAACTATATTCATTTAAATCACCCCTTATTATAAAGCTGCTCTATATATATTAAGCACATCTTGTGCTTCTAAAGGCTTGAAATTTCCAAGTTTTCCTCTTACAGTAGCTTGCTTCGCCATTTCTTCTAATTTCTCTTCCTCAATTCCTACTTCTCTTAATGAAGAAGGTAATCCTAAGGATACAAAATATTCTTTTGTCTTTTTGATAGCATTATGAGCAATTTCATATTTATCACCAATAGAATCAATTCCCCAAACATTAACTCCATACTCAACAAATTTATCTACCGTATTATCATTTAAAACATATTCCATCCAATGTGGTGTTAAAATTGCAAGACCAACTCCATGAGTAATGTCATAGAATGCACTTAACTCATGCTCCATAGGATGAACACTCCACTCTGCATCTTTTCCATAGCTTAAAAGACCATTAATAGCAAGGCTGGAAGTCCACATTAAATTTGCCCTAGCTTCATAATTTTCAGGCTCATCAATAGCCTTTTTACCATAATTTATGCAGGTTTTAAGAAGTGCTTCTGCCATTCGGTTCTGTAAAAAAGCCTCTTTCGTATTGCTAAAATACACTTCAAAAATATGACTCATTATATCCGCTGTACCTGCCGCAGTTTGATTTTTGGGTACTGAAAATGTATAGGTTGGGTCTAATATTGAGAATTTTGGAGCCATATCTTTGTGGCCTGTACCAATCTTTTCACTTGTTTCAAGATTTGTAATTACTGCCCCAGCATCCATTTCAGAGCCTGTTGCAGCTAAAGTCAATATGCTTGCAATTGGAAGAACTTTATCTATTTTCCTTGGATCAACAACAATATCCCACGCATCTCCATCATAGTAACAGCCTGCTCCTATAACCTTTGCACAGTCAATTGTGCTTCCACCGCCTACAGCAAGTATAAGCTCTATTTTATTATTTCTGCATATTTCAATTCCTTTTCTTACGCTTGATATTCTTGGGTTAGGTTCAACACCTGATAGCTCCCAAAAACTTATGCCGTTTGTGTTAAAAATACCAGTAATCTTATCGTATAATCCACTTTTCTTTATACTGCCTCCACCGTAAACAAGCAACACTTTAGACCCTAAATTTTTTACTTTCTCTGCAAGTACATCTATTTTATCTTTCCCAAAAAATATTTTGGTTGGTATTGAGTAATTGAAATTTAACATTACTACACGCTCCCTCTATTTTAAAATGAGTATTTTTTCAGATATAAAGTGCTTTAGCTGTTCTAAAAATGCATTTATATCTGAAAAATATAACGGCTTTTTACTTTCTTTCATAACAACCTCTTCTATAAGCTTCCCTATACCATAAGATTCGTCTGTTGTATAAACCATTTCTTCTGAAATAGTTACCATTGCTCCACTACTATTTTCCAATGCCTTATCTGCATTTTTAATGCTATTTGTGATTTGTTCATTAGAAACAGTAATCGTGTTAAATATTTTTTCAACATTTATAATTTTACCCACTAAGCTTTCAAACATTAAAAGAGATGTCTCTACCTTTTTATTAAGGTTATTTACAGTAGTGCTAAGGTTATGTACTGAATTATTAATATATTCTGCCATTTCTTTTGTCTGAGTCGCTAAATTTTTTACTTCATTAGCTACAACTGCAAACCCTTTCCCATTTTCTCCTGCTCTTGCAGCCTCAATATTGGCATTTAATGCAAGAATATTTGTTCTATTGGATATGTCCTTTATTTTATCGGATACTTCTTTTATTTCTTTGTAATCACTTTCTAATGCATTGAATACTGTTACAAATTCTGAGATTGTATCTGAAGTATTTGTCGTATTTTCTTTTAAATTCATCAATTCCTCATTACCTGAATTAATTATATTATTTTCCTCTTCAAGTGTAATTAAAATATCCTTTGAGCTTGAGGATAAAGAATCTAAGTTTGCATTAAATTCCTGAACAACACCAGAAATATTGTTTAATTTTTCAGATACAAACACAGAAAATTCACGAACCTTTTCTATCGTATTGATGAGTTCACCTTCATTTAACATTAATTCATCTATTCGCTTTGATATTAAATTATTTGTTCCATATATGATTTCTAACTCATCATTTCTTGTTAAATTTACATCTTCATTATCTTTAGGTTCATTTACAATTTCATTTTTTTTACTTTTAAAAAATTTAAACAAAACATTCCTCTCCCCTTCACTCAAAGCATGCCATTACCATGGTTTGCGTAGTATTACTATTGTTAATCTGTTCTCCATAGCTTGTAAATCCTATGAAATTGCCAACCCTAGATAATCTTTGTGTGAATTCATTCATTAAATTTCTTTCTTTATACAATGCTGTTCTGAATGCACAATTTATTACTATTGCAGCATTCACATCAATCTTTTTATTTATGCTATCTATTGTTTCATCAAGTGTTTGCATTGTATTCCCTAATTCTAAAATTTTCACATACGCGTTATTATAAATTCTACTAAGAAAAGTTATTGAACTATCGCCATTAATTTCTATCGGTGAGGCAATTAATATTTCTTCACCAATTACCCTGCCAAAAGGATGATCTCTAAGTTTTGTCCTAACAGTACTCTTTGCTATGCCCAATTCTTCTGCATATACTTCAAGTATTGGCCTATTATCTAACTCATACACTTTCCTAGTTATAGGATCTGCCTTAGTTACTACATGTCTATTCCCTCGTGGTACATAAATATTTTCTCTATAGAAAGTTATGTTTTTATTGCTATTGACCACCACTAAGACAGCTGCATTATTGTATATTTCTCCATTCATACTAACAAATGTAGCTTCTCCCGAAGCACTACCGCCAATTAAAGGTATATCCTTTGACTCTAGCGCTGAATTTAGAACAGATAAAAGCACTTCCTCTATTCCATTATTCCCACACATAAGTCCTATAGCAACGTTATTTCTATTATTGCTCAACAAATTAATAGTCTCATTTATTTTAGGTAAATATCTAATAGGAGCCTTATTTATTTCAGTCATTACTGAAGCTTGAGTTATCACGTCACCTTCAAAAGCCATTGTAACTATAGAATTCTCTTTAAACCCTTTATTTGAAAATTGACTTTCCGAAGTACAGCCTACTGTTAAAGTATTTGGAAATATATCCCTAAATTTTTCTGATATTTCTTTAAAGTTTCTTGAGGGTGCAAAATAAATGATTAGTTTTGGATTTATAAAATTTTTAGTGCTATCAGCCACAGCTTTTCTTACTTCTTGCAAATCACTGCATCCTACTTTTATGCTTTCCATCATAACGCTCCTCTTTATGCTAAGAAATATTCACTAGTGTCTATTTTTCAAAATTATTGTATAATCATATATCCCTTATAACTATCTAAATTATCTGATATAGTTTATTACTTCCTTATTTCTTTTTGGTGGCCCTAAAACACTATCATTTTCTTTATAACCGACTGCTACGGCATAAAAAGGCTCATATCCATCCGGTAATTTTAATTTTTTAACCTCATCATTAAGTGTAAAGAAGAATCTAGTTAACCCTACCCATACAGTTCCTAAGCCTATACTTTCGGCTGCTATCAACATATTTTCTATTGATGCGGAGCAATCAACCGAAGACGAGCTAACCTCTTTTTTGGCCGAAACAATAATGATAGTAGGTGCATTATAAAATATGTTCACAGCACTTTTACCAAAGTTCACCATACCCTCATTATCACTTTGGAGCATCACTTCTTTGGCTTTATCACTCATGTGGTTAATCATTTCTTTATTCTGTACTACTGTAAAATACCATGGTTGTGCATTGACAGCACTGGGAGCCTGTATACCGGCATCTAACAATGCTTGTAATTCTTCTTCACTGATTTGTTCTTCTTTATACTTTCTTGTACTTCTTCTATTTCTTATTGATTTAAGTACCTCATTTTCCATTCCTGTACACTCCTTCATTAATAATTAAGTTGCATAAACTCTCTCGTTTTGTCTCAAAAATTTATAAGCTCTTAAAGCACCTTTTTGCAAATATTCAGTTCAGGCTTTTGATCCATACATTCATTCATTTGTGGAACGATTTTTTTAAAATGCTCTGAAGACATATGATTATTAAGAGCATCAATGGTTTCCCACTCTTCTATCATAATCAGAGTACTTGGATTTTTCTCATCCTGATACATTTCATACTTTATACAGCCATCTTCTTTTACTGTTGTTTCTACCAATACCTTTGCTAACTCTAAAACTTTCTCAATTTTATCTTCTTTAGCAAAGTTTTTCGCTATAACCTTTATCATACAATTCCACTCCTTTTTATATTTTTATGCTAAACTCCTATAACTTCATTAACTCCAGGCACTTCATCTTTTAATACTTGTTCAATGAACATCTTAATGGTCATTAATGCGCCCGGGCAATTGCCACATGCCCCCTGAAGTTGAACCCTGACAACTCCCTC
This sequence comes from uncultured Peptostreptococcaceae bacterium, assembly GCA_964521745.1. GTDB lineage: Bacteria > Bacillota > Clostridia > Peptostreptococcales > Filifactoraceae > Acetoanaerobium. The sequence goes on along the minus strand of CAZFTH010000003.1, from coordinate 15,165 downwards.
GTCGTTAACATCAATAAATTTTACATCTCCTCCATCTCTTTGCAATGCAGGGCGAACCTTTTCCAATGCTTTTAATATCATATCTTCCATTTTGTAACCCTCCTATGATTAATCATTTATTTCCAGTTTTCATAATGAACTCTTGTTGCATCAAATCTATCTATAAATTCATTTTTCTGACCATCTGGATACCCTACCGGAATTAATGCAAAAGGTTCAATACCTTCGGGCAAACTAAATATGTCCTTAATATAATTCATTCTTTCTTGAACAGGTGCAATTCCAAGCCAAACTGCCCCAAGTCCTAACTGTACTGCTTCTAAAAGAAGATTTTCTGCAGCAGCCCCCATATCTTGTGGTATACAAGGGGGGAATTTCACTCCCTCTTTTCTTGATAAAAGAACAACTGTAACTGGTGAATTTGCAACCATTTTTGAATATGGACTTGCCTCAGATAACTTTTTTAACACCTCCTTATCTTCAACGATTATAAACTCCCAAGGCTGTTGGTTTCCTGCTGATGGTGCCTGCATTGCTGCTCTTAAAAGTTTTTCCATTTTTTCCTTTTCAACTGGTTTATCCACATATTTTCTTATGCTTCTTCTGTTAAAAATCACTTCCATTTATACGACCTCCTTATAAAAAAACTTTAAATTTTCAGCTTGTTTATTTTGAAACATTTTTATCACCAAATAAGTAATATTGTTTTTTTTATATACTGTATGTTATGATTATACTACAACAATCCCAAATCACAAGTATGCACTTTTTTGTCACATAGTATATAAAACGATACCATGTTATTTTAAAAATACGGAGGTTACAAAATGTCAGATTTAAAGAATAAATACAGTTGCTCAATGGAACTAACTATGGATTTAATCGGTGGTAAATGGAAAATTAGAATTCTTTGGTATCTAAATATGGGTACAAAAAGATTTTCTGAGGTTAAAAGATTAATTCCTGATATTACCCCAAAAATGCTTACAACTCAGCTCCGAGAGATGGAACGTGATAATTTAATAACAAGGAAAGTATATCCAGAAGTGCCACCAAAGGTTGAATATTCTATAACGGAATATGGAAGAAACTTACAAGTTACGCTTGAGGAAATGTGCAAATGGGGTAATAAGTATGCTATTGATCATGATATTAAATTATAGTATCTAAATTAAATGGACCTTAACTATAATCTACAAATAAAATTTTAAAAAAGATAGAAGCAGTTTAATAAAACTAATCCACAATAATCAAAAGCAGGGGACTGTCTCACCCTCCTGCTTTCACAATGTACAAATTTATAATTTATGGTGATTTGCTTGCAACATATGAGCAGGTAAGCAAAGCAATCTTCTATATACCAAACTTGTTGTATTGTCGGAATCAATATACGCTGTGTATTCTGCTATTAAAGCGGAAAAGACTATTGGCTAGTTTCACTGGTAACTATTATTTGGATAATTTACAGATTACTAGAATAAAAAGGCATTTATTTCTGCGTATATTCAAAACATTTGAGATTAAAACTAAGTTCAAATGTTAACGGTTGTATCTTGAAAAGTCAATTATCTGTAGATTCATAAAAAAATCCTCTTCACTTTATAGACAACTTATCTATGGGGCATAATTGCTACCGATAAATCCCTCTAAGCACTGTATATCAAATAGAAAGTTATACACAAATCAAAGAGCAATATCTTCTGTTGCAAGTAGCAATCTGTTAGTTTTTGTTTATAGTTCTCAGCCTGTTTCTTTTCCCTTACAACGTTTAATTTTGCCTGTTTAAGCTCGTTTATCTTCTCTGATATCCTTTTGTACTCACCATCAAAATCTTCTGCTACAGCTCCTTGTTTTGCGTTTTCTTCGATTAAGGTTAGTATCTCTTTTTGCAGAGATTCGATCTGCTCATCATATTCTGTTGGGATATCTTTAGTAGAGTATCCACCGATAACCCTGATGACATTTTCTCTGAAAGCCCCTATAAAATCTCCATTGTTTTCTACTACCTTATTAATAGCAGTCATAATGGCATTATGTAGAGGTTCTTCTTTTAAGGTAGGTGAGTGCTTGCAAGATGCCTTTGTTCCATTCTTTAGCCTGTTCTCACATCGCCATACTGCACTTTTTTGTCCATATTTTGACCATGTCTGCCTACGGTAGGGATGTCCACATTCGGCACATGCTAAGATTTCTGTTAGTGCATATTTGGAGCTGAATTTGCTCTTTTCCTTTTTTAATTTATTTGTTTTTCTTGTAACTGCCGCTTTATTCAGACTGGCTCTTCTAGCTTTTTCTTCCTGTACCTTATAAAATAATTCTTTTGGTATAATGGCCTCATGGTTATCTTCGATATAATACTGGGGTACGATTCCATTATTCTTCACTCGTTTCTTTGTCAGGAAGTCTACGGTATAGGTCTTCTGCATTAGGGCATCCCCCATATACTTTTCATTGACTAACATTTTTTCTATTACACCAGGATACCATGTTTCCTTTCCTGTGACTGTTTTGATTTTATCTACCTCCAGGGCTTTCGTAATCTCCCCAATACTACTTCCTTCTAAATACATTCTGAAAATTCGTCTCACTATTTCTGCTTGTTCAGGTATTATGACTAGTTCACCATTTTCATCTTTGGTGTATCCCATAAACTTCTTATGATTGATGGTAACAATTCCATTTTCATATCTTCTTGTTAAACCCCATTTCGTATTTTCACTTAAGTTTCTGCTTTCTTCCTGTGCTTGACTGCTTAAGATAGTAATCAGTAATTCTCCTGTGCTTTCTAGGGTATTTACACCCTCTTTTTCAAAAAATATGGCGATATTCTTTTCTTTGAGTTTCCTTATGGTCTGGAGGGAATCCACTGTATTTCTTGCAAATCTGCTGACTGATTTTGTTATGACCATGTCTATTTTCCCAGCCATACAGTCATCAATCATAGCATTAAAATCATCACGCTTTTTTGTATTAGTGGCTGACTTTCCATCATCTGCATAAATTCCTGCACTCTTCCAATTTGGGTTGCTTTTAATTTTCTCTGTGTAGTAGGATATTTGAGCCTCATAACTACCTTCCTGTTGTTCTAAGGTGGTACTAACTCTACAGTAAGCTGCTACTCTTAGGGTTTTTAGATCCACCCTTACATTCCTGTCATATATGGTTTGTGCCGGTATAAATGCTACATTCTTTTTTGCTACTGCTACTGCCATTTCATTCATCCTCT
>CAZFTH010000003.1:0-11839 GCA_964521745.1 uncultured Peptostreptococcaceae bacterium | reverse complement strand
GGTATAAATGCTACATTCTTTTTTGCTACTGCTACTGCCATTTCATTCATCCTCTCTTACTTTCTCATAATCTTCCTCCATAGTAATTCCATTAATAAATTCCACTATGATTCTTCCATCTTTATAAATAACTATCTGCTTTATTATGCTTATAAATATATCTTCCTCAAACTCTGTTAGCTGTTCCTTCTCACCCAGTGCTTGTTTTGTTTTCTCAGTGTTGTAATCATAATCATCTATTTTAGCGATGCTATAATAAGCCTTTGCCCTTTTAAATATTAGCTCTGATAGCTCCTTAGACGAGAAACGTTCTTCTTCCTCTAGCTCTTTTATTCGTTCTTCCAACTTTCTAATTTCTAAGGTAATCCTTGGAGGTTCTTTTTTCTTACCTTTATCTAGCATCCACTTTCTTGATAAGATTTTATTTGTTGCAAATATAAATGCAGTTTCTATATCTTTTTCAGTTAAAAATAAGTTTCTGCAGTGTACTCTATTTTGGTAGATGTACCTCTTACACTTCCAGTTGCTCTTCTCAGATGGTCTGCCAGCATGTTCAATATATTTGCGATAAACATCACCACATTCTCCACATATTAATTTACTGCTAAATGAATGTTAAACGTCAAATTCTAGCTAATTCAAACGTCAAATTATTTCTATAAGAATATTGTAGAAAAATTCAAATTATTCCTATGAAATCACTTTATTTCTATTGAAAAATCATTTTAATCCTAATTTGAATTGCTATTCAATGCAATTAGACTTTCTTAATTTAAATTATAAAGTACAATAAAAAAAGAGCTTTCGCTCTTAGTTTTTATAATAATGATATTTCATTGGCGGCAGCCATTATTATATCAGTATCAATTATAGTTTTCTCGTGTTGTGCACCAATTATTAAGGATTTATAAAGAATCATATTTAGTCTTCTAACCGAACCCATACAACTTCTAAAGGCTTCAAGTACAGCATTTTTATCAAATATTTCTATGGAAGCACCAGCAAGTGACAATCTAGTATGAATATACTCAATGGACTCATCTTCGCTAATACCTTCAAAGTTATAGTTTATTATAATTCTTTGCTTTAAAGCTTCATGTATTTGTTTTTCTAGTATATTATTGAGCATAGGTTGCCCTATTAAGACTAAAGAAAAACAATCTTTTGAATCCATAGAGAAATTCATTAGCAATTTTAAATCCTTCAAAATGTCATTATTAAGATATTGAGCTTCATCCCACACTAATATATAGTGTAATCGTTTATCCATGCTCATGCTTTGCATATAATCTTTAATGTTTCTAAACATATCCGATTTTCTAGAAGAAGGTTCAATACCTAAAGCTATGCAAAACTGCCTATAAAATTCAGTTGTTGTTACTGTAGTAAAACAAAGATATATAACCTTTGTTAAGTTAGGATTTACTTTTTTAGCAAAACAGCGTAGCGCAAAAGTTTTGCCGCTTCCAGGAGCTGCTGTAAATAAACCTATTCCTCTATTTTCATTAAGATATTCTAGTCTAGAAATCATTTCTTTTAAATCCTTTGATTGATATGCATCTTTTTCTTTAATTCCTTTTTCAAAAGGGTTTGTACTCATACCATAAAAATGTTTAAACATATTTTACACCGTCCTTTGAATAATCTATACTAAATTGATTTTTACGCTTTGTTTTACAATTCTCTATCTTGTTTGTTTTTCTAATACTATATTTACTGTTCTCATAGTAGATAAAGGCACTATCCATATCATCTGGAAGATACCTTATTTGAACCTTTTGCTTTATGAATTGCATAGGAACATCATAAGAAATATTGTCGATTTTTACAGTTGCATCGTTATTTACTTTTCTTTCAATACGATTCATAAAACAATTATCTAGCCATTCATTATCAAAAGCTACTTTTATGCGTGCTACATCATTTTGGTATCGTTCTATTGGCCTCTCATTTGTAGAAGAATGAATGGTTATATTATGTTTATTCATGTAGCTAAATAATTCATCATTTAGCTGCGCTATAGAAGAAATAGCATCTAAGTCAAGGGCGTTTAGCCATCTGCTTTTTAATGTCCTAAAATTTCTTTCAACTTTACCTTTTGAAGCTCCATCTCTTACCATAGTATGAAGCTCCACTATTCCTAATGATCCACATATAAGACTTAGCTGTTCATTTTTATATGAAGATCCGTTATCAAGGTAGAGTTTATTTGGTATTCCATATCTAGCGATAGCTTCTTTAAGTACTTTTTGAAAGTTGTAGGAATTATCATTATAAAAGAATCTTCCTCCCACTATTAACCTGGATTTATCATCTATTATCATAATTAAATATGTTCTTTTTTTCTCATTATTTTCAGTAATATAAGGTCCATAACATGTATCTGCTTGATACATACCAGTTGAAAATTCTTCTTCAAAAGCTTTTCTATCTTTAATGTTGATGTTTCTAGCAGATTTTAAATCATTATTTTTAATAAATCGCTGAATTGTAGATATAGATACATCTTTTTCATTTATGAACCCATCTTCTATAAGTTTGTGATATATCAAAGTAGCGTTAATTTTAGGAAATATATTTTTCAAAGAATAAATACGCTCTATTGTTACATCATTTAATTTTCTTGTTTGTCCTATATCGCTACGCGCTTTTGGTAAAAGTGCATCAAAACCAAATCTATTATATTCTGATTCCCAATTTGAAAACGTTCCTGGACTATAAAAAACATTCTTGCCGTTAGGCAGCTTAATGGAAATTGATGAGATCCTCCTGTAATAAGCTATTTTAGATTCATCTGGATAAGTATTATTTATTGCTGGAGATATTAGTGCTAACCTGATAGATGCTATTTCTATCATTTCTTTATTTTTCATTTTTTACATCACCTCATAAAAAATACTATCATTTGAGTATTTTAATAGCCATTTCTATATTGTGTGGTAGCAAATTATTAAAATTGAAAATATTTATACTTAGAAAAATCATGACGTTTCTTGAAAAAATGATATATTTGTTTTGTTTAAAAAATTTATTACAAATTGTTCTACATCAGCAAAAGAAGCATTCTTAAGAGTATGAGCAAAGATTTTATTTGAAGTAAGTTTGTCTTCTAAAAGCCCTAACCATAATTTTTTATGTTCTTTAAATTTATTGAAGATTCGATAGAATGTTGATATAGCAATATGATAATGTTCACATAGAGCTTCTACAGATTTAAATTTTTTTAAAAGATAATCGTAGATTATTGATATTGTAAATTTAAAACTAAATGACAAGTATGGGATTATTACAGCTGGTAATATAGCATGAGTATGCTTACAAGATGAGCAAATATATCTAGATATAGTAATTACATTATTTTGAACGTTATTGTTTTCATATGTTACTAAATGTCTTTTATATGATGAGAATTTAGATAAACTTTTTTTAGCACTACAAAATGGACATACTAAAGCCTCTAAACCAATGGCTTTCATATGTCCATGAAAAATTGCTAGTTCGTTTTCAAAAGATATTTGTTTAAAATGCTTGCAAAGTTTAGAAAATAATCTTATCATAATAGTGAGTTGTAAGAGCTTTTGCTCTTATTTGGGTTGGAAGAACTTTTCCTTGGTCGGGGGGTTCTTCCTTTTACTTTCTAAAGCATTCTATTAATTTTAAAAAAGCCTCTAGATTATGTCAAGTTATTACATAATCTAGAGGCTTTTTATAGGAATAATTTGATAATATAAAAATCAATTTAAATCTAAGTTATCTTTATTTTATAGGAATATTTTGACCTAGTAATGCAATTTGTTAAAGCAATAATTTGACGCTCTACACTATTACCTGCTCCGGTAATAACGGCAACCTTATTTTTAAAATCTTTCATGGTAAAAATTCCCCTTCTTACTTAGTGGTGAAAGCAAAGGCCTGGCTGTATCCTTCTTTAATGGCTTCCTGAATACGCCCAGCTTTCTCTGCATCGCCGATGACCCGGATATTCTCGAATGCGTCCAAGAACTCATTCACCATAGAGCGCCTTGGTGCTACTCCTAGGGCAAGAACGACGGTATCCGCCTCTATCTGCATAACCTGATTGTTCATCTGATTCATAATGGTGATGCCGTTTTCTGATATTCCCATCAGGCGATGATTGGGAATAATTACAGGTTCATGTTTCTGGAATCTCATCATCAAGTCCACTAAAATGGTGCGGTTAATGCCAGGGCCGATGTTTTTCTGCATCTCCACAAGGGTAATGGGATGACCCTTGTCAGCAAGAAGCTCTGCGGTCTCAAGACCTGTAAGTCCTGAACCGATTACGGCAACTCTGCCTGTGGCCACGGACTTCCCGGTGAGTACATCTTCTGCAAGCATGACATTTTTCCCTTGAACTCCTGGGATAGGTGGAATGGCAGGCGTGGCACCTACTGCAACGAAAATGCCATCAGGATTCAGTTCCTTCACCATTTCTACAGTAGCCTTCGTATTCATTCTCACATCAACGCCGCTCTCTTCAATCTCACGGATCATTCCGTTATTCATGTCAGCCACTTTCTCCTTGATGGGGGCCTTGTCAGCTACATTGAGCGTTCCGCCAAGTTTCTCTCTCTCATCAATGAGGATGGTTCTGTACTTTCTCTGATCAAGAAGTAAGGCAGCCTGCATCCCGGCAGGTCCACCACCGATTACCACAACAGTCTTTCCTTCTCCATCTATATTAGGGTCTGAAAATTCGATTTCCCGCCCTACTCTGGCATTAACCGCACACTTCGTGTGTCTTCCCTGATTGAGCTCGGCAAAACAGTTTAGGCAGCCGATACATTTTCTGATCTGATCGCTTTTTCCGTCTCTTGCTTTATTTACCCAGTTGGGGTCAGCCAGATGACCACGAGCCACTCCAACAAAGTCGCAGACACCATCATTTAAAAGCTGCTCAGCAGTTTGAGGGTCTTTAATATTGTTTACTGCGATGACAGGGATCTTAACATTTTTGCGGATCTCTGTAGCCAAATGCTTTTTCCATCCCTGTGGATAGGATCCAGGCTCAATGATGGTGGTGGCACTTTCGTAGGTTCCACTGCTGACATTGATTGCATCTATGCCCAGGCTCTCTAAGGTTCTGGCGATCTTGACCGACTCAGGAAGCTTTAAGCCGCCCTCAACGAATTCATCAGCGCTGATCCTTACTGAAACAGGAAAGTCCGCTCCACACATGTATTTGATTCCAGTTATGATCTCTGAAAGAATTCTTAATCTGTTCTGGAAACTTCCACCATATTTATCTGTCCTGACGTTGGTGTAAGGGGAGATAAACTGATTAAGAAGGTAACCATGAGCGGCATGAATCTCTACTCCGTCTGCACCGGCAGTTTTGGAGATGACTGCACCTTTGATAAAGCTCTTCACAAGGCCCTCACACTCTTCGGTGGTCAGGGCACGCGGCATTTCCTGAGTCTCCTTGCACATGATGGCAGAAGGCGCAACAATCTGTTTTCCGCCTATGAGACTGCTTTTGGTTTCTCTGCCGGGGTGATGAAGCTGAATAAACACTTTTGTGCCATGCTTCTGAATGGTTTCAATCATTCTCTCCAAATGGGGAATATGACGCTCTTCAGTGACTGAAAGCTGATTCGGTGTACCGACACCATATTCATCATCAATACGAGCAATCTCCGTGATGATCAGACCAACTCCACCTTTGGCTCTTTCTTCGTAGTACCTGGTAATCACATCTGTAGCTTCTCCTTGGGAATTGGCAAGGTTAACGCCGATGGCAGGCATAACCACACGGTTTTTCAGGTTAAGTTTTCCGATTCTACCTCTTTCAAATAACTTTTCGTATTTCATAACAACCTCCTCTTAAGATATTCATAAAATATATTTTGGCATTTTGAACAAAACCCTGATTTTAAAGACTTGAAAAATCATTGTACTCAGCATATATTTTTCAGTTTTTACTCAGGATTCAAAAGTTCAGGCATTGAAGCGATGTGTAGATTTATGACAATTCATGAAGAGTCTGTTATAATAATAGCATATGAATTCAGAAGGCGATAGATGAGGAGTGCATGAATATCAGAGAAGTATTTGTGCGTCTTGCCCAAGTGGTGTCAATATAAGAATCTGTATAATGGAAAGAGGGGAAAGTGATGGATTTCAGAAGCGTCTTAAGGGTACTTAAGCAGGAAAACAGACTGGAGATTTTAAGATCAGAAATTACAGTAGAGGATGAAATCAGTGAGATTTGTCTTTTTGAGAATGGAGCTCAAAATATCAGGAAAAAGCTCTATATTGGAAATATAGAGGAGATCATATCATGGATTAAAGCCGAAGCGGACAGCCCTGAGAAAGGGGCTGGCCTGTCTGCCATTATCGGAATAAAAGAGAGAGATTTTGAGGATGAATCCGTTAGCAGACATTTGGCGTATTCACTGGAGAACGGCATGATATCAAACTATGCCCTGATACGAGAAGAGCACACTTTGAAAGCGCTTCAGGCAGTGAATAATATTATGCAGAAAAAACTTAAGACCAGTTATCAGGTGACTGAGCTTATGGCTCTTGCCATGAGAGGGGCTGATCTTAAGAGCATACTAAAGGTTTCGGAAAAGACACTTGAAAATCCAGTCATTATTATTGATGCCGGGTTTAAAATTCTTGACGTATCCTCCATGGAAGATATTGATGATGACATATGGAAAGCGAGTATCAGGAGGGGTTACTGCTCCTATGAGTTTATCAAAGAAGTACACAAGATAGACCAGTTCAGACCTTTCCCTCATAACTCCGATGTCTATGAGGTGAACTGCAGTTTTTCTGCCTATGTAAAGTCATGCAGTAAAATTTTTCACAAGGACCGACTTGTCGGCTACGTCATTATGCTGAAGAAAAGAGAAATCGAGAATGCCTTAATTGAAGAGTATCTTCCAATGGTGGGCAGCTCAGTGTGTGAGGTTCTTCTTCGGACAAAAGAGCATAAGGGGGTATTTGGATCTCAGGAAGAAAATCTGATTCATGAACTGATCCATGGGGGAGATGAAGAACTCATTAAGATCAGGTTCAAAATCAATCAGATTGAACTTCCTGAAAAGATGAGCTGCTTGATGATAAAGACAAATGAATACTTAAACAGTATTCAAGCCACAACATTCTTGAAGGAGCAGATTAAGAATATTCTCCCTGGTGCCTTCTGTCTGGAAGAACAAGGGAATCTACTTGTCATCTGCAGGCTTTCTCAAGATGGAAGGCTTACTTCGGAGGAAGAGAGAAGACTTCTTGGTCTTTTCCAGCAAGGTGTCATCCACATGGGCATGAGCAGTCCGTGCACGGATATTATGGCGTTAAAGGATGCTTATGGGCAAAGCGCTCAGCTTTATAAGATCTCAAAAAGACTTCAGATTGAAAAAGAGATAATGTATTTCTCTGATTACAGTTTCTACATTATGCTCAGCAATCTTAACGAGAAAGATCTTCTGCAGTATGCTCATCCTGCCTTGAATATTCTTAGAAAATACGATCAGATCCATAATGGAGAACTCTATAAAACCCTTCAGGTTTTAGTGGACCACCAGTCTCAAATGGTCAAAACGGCAGAAGCGCTGTCCATACACAGAAACACTCTTTCCTACAGAATCAATAAGATCATTGAGTTGACTGGACTGGATCTGTCGAGTAATGAAGATATTTTCAGGCTCAGCTACGGATTTAAAGTGGAGAAGTACTGCAGGGTAGCAGTTTAGGCATTGCTATATAGAAAGAAGCAGGGGATGAAAACAAAACCGTTTAAATGAATGTGAATCATGACAAAAAGAGCTTTTTCCTCGAAGCTTATGACAGGCAAATTGATGTTCTTCTGATCATCACATAATATTCTTCACAGATTCAGCAAATTTATTTAATATCTTGTGTAACAGATCACACCCTCTAATTGTTTATATTATGTAGGGTGTGATTTCTGCTTTTCATTGGATCAATTAGAAAAGCATCATTTAGATAGCTGAGTTTGTTGCAAAAACAAAAATTGATAAAATATTGAATCCGCATCAAGTTAATGCAGACGAAATAATTGAAAATGTTCTAATAGATTATGGTATTGATGACATCAAAATAATTGATTTAGCAAAAGAAAAAATGACTGTAAAAAAAATTAAACGTAACTAAAGAATTGTCTTTCATTGTTACACAAAATTAGACTGATTTCTTCAGGTCATATAGAATGAAATAATGTTTGATAGAAGTGTCATCAAGATTCATTGAAGCGATGAAATCAGAGGGTTTTAAATGTTAGCTTTCTTGTTCGGCATATACAATATGAGAAATCAAAATAGCGACTAATATTATGATGTAACTATCATATATATTGTCGCTATAATTGATTTATGGATAATTTTACCTATTATCGCTAAGTACTTAAATGTACTCCAAAGAATAAATCCTCTGTAAGAAAAATTTTTCTTTCTGACTTTATATTGTTTAAATTAAGCTTAAAAATTATAAACAAAACTTGATTTTACAACTTATAAGTTGTAAAATTGAATTAAAGAGAGGTGAAAAGATTTTGGACAATAAATTCAGCATAGAATACACTTCGAAAATGGAAAAAGCTCTTAGACAAATAGCAAAAGAAGATAGAAAATTGTTTGCAGAAATAGTTAAAAAAATTGAGTTTTTTCAAAAAGGAGAACATGAAAAGCTTACCCTTGCTCCAATAAAGAGAAAGCAAGCTAAATACAAGATTAGTGAAATAAAAATTAAAAGTCCAGAATCTTATAGAATCTTTTATGTTTGTATAGATGAAAAAAATAAAAGAGTAGTTTTTCTTGATGGACAAAGAAAAAAAGTTCAAGCATTTAAGGATGATTATTTTAAAGTCCTTGATAAAGCTTTAGACATTTATCTTGATGAAGTAAAGGGGGATAATAATGAATGATTTAAATAAATTAATCAATGAAATAATAAGTGAAGATCAAGAAATTAGAGAAGAAATTGAGCTATTAGATTTAAAATATAAACTTATTGATGAACTAATAAACTTTAGAAAATCATATAAGTTAAGCCAGTCAGAATTCGCTGATATGATTAAAGTTAAGCAACAAATGATATCAAGGTTTGAAAAAGGAGAAGTCGATCCAAGGCTGAGCTTTATATCAAAGATTCTACATGGCATGAAAAAGGAAATTGTAATTAGAGATGAAGATTATATAAATGTAAATAATATTACGCCTATAAATAGAAAAAAGCCAATTTTTCAACCAAGAGAGTATAAGTTAGTAATTTAAGCGGAGGGAATATGAAAAAAAATAAATCTAATTATCTTGAATTTAAAGGATATGAAGTAATTAAAATAAATATGAGCAAAATTTCTAAACCAGAAAAAGAGAATGACAATAATATAGGCTTTATGTTTAAGATAATTCCTAATAATAAAAATAACTTCAATAAGGCAAATATTATTCAAGGAGTTAAAATTAATGCAACAGAAGAATTTCCTTATGAAATAGAAGTGGTTTTAAAGGGCAATTTTGAGCTGGAAAATTGTGAAACAGATGAAGAAAAAATGAAATTCATAATTACTAATGCTAGCGCCATCTTATTCCCTTATATAAGAGCCACTGTTTCACTTATTTCATCACAGCTTGAATATGAAAAAATATTGCTCCCAGTAATCAACTTTTCGAAAATATTTGAAAAAGCAGATTTAGAATCTTTATTAATGGAGCATACTCAATTTGAAGATTTTTAGACTTATAAGAATTTTATTAATGGACTGATGCTAAGAAAAGTCAAATGACTTTTCTTTTTTTATTCTATGATTCTTTAAAACGTTCCTTTTTAGGACATTTTCCTTTTATAAGAAAATTTTTATGAAAATTATATAAATCTAGTCCTAAAACTATTCCTAAAATCAAAGTTCTAATATTTACAGCAATTAACGTTTTTAAAACTACTCAATTAATAACTATGTAGTCAATCAATATTATAATAAAAATTAAATGTCTCAATCTGTTAATTTTTTGTATTAAAATTTTAACAATCTTTTCCATTCTTTTGCACAACTCAAATCTTCTCTACATAGTATACTAATAAACATAGTCTATAAGAACATATTGTGGAAGAGATGTAAGAAATGTTAAAATATAGAAGTAGTTACTTAAATTCTTTATTGCCTCAGCTAAAAAATTATAATTATATTAGGAGATGGTCATATGAATAATGAAGAGCTGTCTAAAATTACTTTTACTAGTAAGTACAAAAGAAAAATTATTAAATGGGCAATAATTATAGGCATGATTATTATGTTGTTGTTAATGTTATTCTATAAAGGCTATTCACAAGCTAAGGAAAGATATGAAGAAACTATCAATCAACTAAGGGAGCAAGTAAATACTCTTTCAGAACCAACGGCAAAGTACACAATAGCAACAAAAGAAGTTAGTATTGATTTGATAAAATCAGAAATCCATGATATTGGTGAGCTTGCTTCAATTGAATATTTTTATACAAATGCGGGAAAATTTGAGGATTTAAATAAGCTGTTTGGTGTTAATGTTCCTTTTACAACAAAGTCATTTATTGCAAAATGGGATGGCGAGATAAAGGCTGGTATAAAGTTAGATAAAATCATAGTAGAAGTTAAAGATGCAAACAAAGAAATTATAATTCATATGCCTAAATCAGAAATTATATCACATGAAATTGATAATGAAAGTATTGAAACCCTCGATGAAAAAGATGGGTTATTCAATCCTGTTAAAGTAGATGATGTTAGGAATTTTGACAAGATTAGCAAAGAAGAAATGGAAGCACGTGCCATTGAAAATGGACTTTTAATCAAAGCTTCTAAAAATGCAACAGAGATTATAGAAAAACTTATTAATAATGATGTCGTACAAGAACAAGGATATGTAATCAATTTTAAAACAATTGAATAAAACTTATTTAGATTTCTTGTTCGGGGTAAAAAATATGAAGAACAAACATAAAGCCTTGCATTTGCAAGGCTTTTGTTGTTTTAAAAAGTTAATTATTAATACCTCTTGTATTTTTTAACATTCCAATAGAAAATCTTTATAAAACTAATTTTAGTTATAGCTTTCCCCCCACCCCTTTGAACTTCTCCACAAATGCAGCTATCTTTTGAAAAACGCTCTGCTTTTTAGTGAGATATTCAGGGTTAAGAGGACTCATTTTAGGTAGGATTTCATTTAGCTCTGTTCCATTTTGACTTGCATATTCTCTTTTTAATGAGCTTAATATATATCTTCTGGCAGCATCCTCATTGAGTTTCTCTGAGATTATCAATTCTTCTGCCTCACGCTGTTGCTCTGTCTGGGCAAATGTAAAGAATTCATCTATGATGCTAGCCTTATCCTTGATTTGGTCTAGGTCTGTTTGGTTTATAAAGTCAACTACTAGGCTTTCTTTTGCACGATTTCCCACACTAGAACGAATAAGTCTACGCACATCCTCAACTAGAGTTTCCTTATCCTTTGATTTCTTGTTGTGCTCAAATATAAGCTCTAGAATATAATCCAAATTGATTTCTTGGGATTTAAGCAGGTCTACTTCAAACACCACATCATCCCAATCAATAGTAGATTTTTCTTTTTCCTCTCCAGCTTTTTCTCTTCTTATCCAGTCACGTATATCATTGTAGCTAGAACGGTAATCTTGTATGGTTCTTTCGCTTGGAACTTCTATTTCTTTCATAGCCTGTATTTCTTCATCGCTTAAATAATAAGTAGCTTTAAATTGTTCTACTTGCTCTTCATCAGTAATATCTAGCTGCTGTATAGCTTTTAAAGCTGTGAATTCATCGTAGTTTTGCAGGATGTTTTCAACTCTTAGGTATTCC
>CAZFTH010000002.1:0-30042 GCA_964521745.1 uncultured Peptostreptococcaceae bacterium | reverse complement strand
CATATCATTGAGAAAATAAAACCACTGCTCTATGGCAGCTTGAGCTTCGTTTGACTCTGGAGGAAGCTGTCTTAGAGATGCTAGATTTCTATATATAGCGTTCATTTTCTCACCTAGCTCTGCTTCGTTACCTTTAATTTTGGCTTTTGAGTCATCTACTGCTTTATCGCCCCATTTTTCCCTATCTTCCTTTTCGTACAAATCGCCTTGAGAAAAATCAAAGCCCTCGAATTTTTCTTTATCTGTCATTGCTATCTCTCCTTTTTGATACCTAATAGTTTTATCAATTGTTTCTACTAGCTTACTTATATGAGCTTGTTTATCAAGCAACATTTTTTTGTGAGCAAGCAAGGCTTCTTCCTTATTGAAACTAGGATCTGAAATAATATTTTTTATTTCTTTAAGGGAAAAACCTAATTCTTTAAAAAACAATATTTGCTGGAGGAAGTCGATATCTTTATCAGAATATATTCTGTAGCCGGCTTCAGTTTTTTCGGGACATAAAAGTCCTATGCTGTCATAATGATGAAGTGTGCGCACACTTATACCTACAAGCTCAGACAATTCTTTTATTTTAAGCACTATATCGCCTCCTTGATTTCACTATAAAGGATAACGTAAGGTGAGAGTCAAGTATATTTATTATAAAATTAAAAGGCTATTGTGATGCCTCCTTCATTCGTGTAAAGACTGCTAAGCCCAGCCATAGGGACTATAAATACTTTTTTGAAAGGGTAGCGTGATTCTATTTCTTTCTTTAGATATTCTGCTTTTTCACTGGCATAACAATGTGATATTCCCAGAATTTTATCTTCAAAATTGTCGCCCATTTCTCCGATTAATTCTACAAGTCTACGAAGAGATTTTTTCTCACTTCTCACATTTTCGATAAGCTCAACTTCGCCTTCAGGACTAGAGCATAGTATAGGACGGATATTTAGGACATTTGCAATCATACCTTTTAGCTTAGACACCCTGCCATTTTTTATCATAGTATCAAGACTTCCTAGCTGGAATTGTAGCCGCTCAAAATTTTTGGCAAAAAGTCTCAAGATTTTTGGCAAAAACATTATTGGTTTTAGGAAGTAATTCAGAGGGTAAGCGTATCGGCTCACCCTCTTTGTTTTTGTCCTACATATTACCTTCTTCTTGAGTAACTAGATGCTCAGCCACAGGTATTTGATAATCTTCCGGGAGAGTGTCTAGTTCTCTTCGTCCTCCCTTAACCAGTATAGCATAAGCTTTCACTAAATAGTCCTTAACCATTATTCACACCTCCTTCCAGTGCCTCAACCTTAGCTTTTAAGGCCTCTTTTTCGGCTTTTACATTCTCTAACTCTTCCCCTATAGCCACTATGGCCTCATAGACATCTAATAAGGGCTCTATGCTTCTTTGTTCCCTCTCTGCTCTTATTTGAGAGAGGGGTTTCTCATTAAAAATTCTCATTATTCAAAAGCACCCCCAAATCCTCTGATTGAGACCTCTCCTTGATATTCAGGAGTTTTGATAATCTCAAATCTAATATTAACACCCCAGTTAGTAGCAGTCTTGTCTTCATTAGTGAAATTGTAGTGTCTATTGATCATGACTTGGGCCGTGAGGTCTTCCCATGTAGGCTCATCGTCAAAAGCATTGTTACAAGCTTCCACTTTTATTGTAGCTCCCTCAATAGTCCATGTAGGCGTCACTAAAACCTTAGTGGCTCTCACATCTGTGGAAAAAGGCTGCTTCAGTTCAAATAAAATGGTAGTTTCTTGCTTTTCAAAAGTGTAAGTCCTAACAGATGTAGCAGCGTTTGAGTCAACGGCTTCCACTTTCAGAGTATGAGTTCCATTTGGAAGCATCAACCAATCTTCTTTGGACAATACAATTGTGTTAGAAGCTCCAAGGACAGCAGGGAAGGTCTTTATCACTTTATTGTTGATTTTTTCAGTGATTACAACGGCGTCTCCTTCGGAATCTGCAACCGTGTAACTTTTTGACATCGGCCCATCTGCAAGCCCTAGATTTTCATCAACTCCTGATATTAAGGGAGCTGAGTTAACTCTCTTGAATGTGAACGTTCTGTAGGCTACTCCATTGCTTGGGTCTCTCGCTTCGATAGTGATTGTATTATTCGACGACAGGGGCAACGAGAGAATATCTTCATCTGTAAAAGTAAGCAAGATATCTTGATTCTTAGGGGCATTATTGATGGTTTTAATAGTGTTCCCGTTAAGCTTTTCTATAACTGTTACAGCATCATTGTCAGCATCATTAACCCTGTAAGCAATGGTAAAGCCAAGATTCTTGTCTCCAAGACTGCTGTCGCTTCCTGATATGGTAGGAGCTGAGTTAACCCTTCTGAAGGTGAACGTTCTTAATGCACTTCCACCTTTTCCGTCTGTGACTTCAATCGTTACAGTGTGAGTCCCAAGGGCGACGCTTCCGATGTTAATATTTATAGTGTAATTGAAGTTTCTTTGGGCGTTGTTTACCGTTCTTATCACTGTGCCATTGAGTTTCTCAACAACCGTCAAAGTGTCTCCTGCATCCGTATCGTTTACTTGATATGTGATGCTGAAGTTTGTATTTTTATCTCCTAAACTTCTGTCACTATCAGAGATCAGAGGGGCAGTGTTCAGAACTTCAAGGACGGGACGCCAACCGAGGTTGCCGCCGCGACCCGAGGCACCACCGTAGCCCCAGTGACGAGCCGAATTGCAACCGCGGACGGCACGGCCAGCGGAGCCACCTGTCCAAGTCTCTTGGCACCAAGAATATATCCCAAACCAGTTCCAAAATTGATTATGAGCACTGTCTCTATCCGTAGTGTTTAAGGTAGTGTCCAGGTCAGTCGATACAGGTACCGGAAGACCTGAGGTAACTTCTTCTCTTACAATGTGCCTATCCCATTCGTTGTTAGTAGGAGAGCCTCCCGAGTAAGAATCCGTTCCATTTCTGTAGTTAGAACCTCCCGTAAGTAACCTTATAAGGTACTGTTGGCCATCTATAGTTATCGTTTTACCCGATACTAAGCTTTGTCCGTCCAGGTCATCCCGACTCACATTCGCCAGTATGTTTCTGTCACAGATAAGAAGGGTTTTTGACCCATCTTTTATTTTATGCCACCTCAATTTTTGAGCAGATATTGCCGGAGTATTTCAGATTACCCATTTTGACATATCCGTAAGACCATTAAAATCCGGAGTGTCACCAACACCAACACCACTCACAGGTTCCGAGGATATTCTCCATGGTTTTGTCGGTCTATTTTGGATAACTCCATTTCTATAGAGTCCTCCGAGTTCAATTAAACCTTGATATTCTGCCAAATTTCATCTCTCCTTCCACTTCGATATAAGGGTAGTTCCTAAATATTTTCTTTGCTAAGTTGTAGCTGTTAGAATGCCTAGCATGGCCAAGCCAACTATTTACAGCCTGTTGTATGTCTTTTTCTTTTACTTCTTCATTTTTGAACTTTTCATCCATTGCTTTGATCCGTCTTTTCATAGCTCTTTTAGACTGATCTCTAAGCATTCTGTGAGTAGTCCATATCTTAAAGCCATAAGCGTTGACCCCTTGAGCTATAGGAAATATCTTTGTTTTAGAGTTAGTCTCAAGGTCAAGTTTTTCATTTAGAAACCAAGTGATTTTATCAAGATATTCTTGAGCAAGTGCCTTCGTAGGAGTCACTATAATCACATCGTCCATATACCTTGTATAATATTTAACCTTAAGATACCTTTTGCAATATTGGTCAAGCTCGTTGAGATAGATGTTTGCGAAATCCTGAGAAGTCACATTTCCTAAAGGGATTCCTTTTTCTCCTTCAGGGCTTGAGTCAATGATTTC
The DNA here is from genome assembly GCA_964521745.1 of uncultured Peptostreptococcaceae bacterium. Lineage (GTDB taxonomy): Bacteria > Bacillota > Clostridia > Peptostreptococcales > Filifactoraceae > Acetoanaerobium. Next base: position 26,207 of record CAZFTH010000002.1, on the reverse strand, counting down.
TTCAAGTATCCATATCATGTCAGGGTCTGTTATTTTCTTCCTGAGCAGCCTTTTTAAAATGTCTCTATTTATGGAATAGAAGAATTTTTTGACATCCATTTTGAGAATCCAGCCATCTCCGTGCTTCCATTTACAGACCCTCATATCATGCTGCACATTATCTACTGCTTTATGAGTTCCTTTGCCTTTCAAGCAAGCAAATGAAGTCTTTATAAATACAGGCTCATATACTTCTTGTAGTGCGTTGTGGACTGCAAACTGTATTATCTTATCTTTTATCTTCGGAGCACTCACCATCCTTTCTTTAGGCTCATATACTTTAAATTGAATATACTCACCCATTTTGTATTGCCTGTTTCTAAGTTCTTTCCAAATCTCCAAGAGATTTCTCTCCCTACACATATCAAATAAAATTGAGTCTTTCCTGAATTTCTTACATCCTTGCTGTGTTTGTTTGTAGCTGTATCTTATATTTTCAAAGTCGCAAACCTGTTGATATAATTGATTCGTCATTTTGGCATCCTTTCTTTGGCTTGGCAAGCATGACTTGTTCATGTGTTTACACCTTGAAGGTGAAGGATTAACTCTCCCTTGAAGTTCATTCAAGGAATCGCCGATGAAGTCGTAACCGCATCGGTCATAATTACTTACAAGGCGGGACGCCAACCGATGTTGTCGTTGCGATTCGAGGCATCATTGTTGTTCCAGTGACGAGCCGAATTGTAACCGCGGATGGCACGGTTAGCGGTCCAAATAGAGTTAACCCTGTTTTAGTTTATTTCTTTACGCTGTGAGATTTTATCATTCCACCAGTAATTCGCCCAAGCTCAGATATTTTTTCTTGAAGCTCAAGAGCTTTCTTCTCTGTAATATACTTCTGACTTCTTGCCACGCCAACCAACACAAGAAGCAGTTTTAAATCACCATCGACCATATAAAGATATTGAATTTTCTTGTCGCCTTTCATAGAGTTGTATACCATGATGTTTTTTATTACTCTATAACAAGCTTGTCTCAGCTCTTGAGACAAGCTAAACTTTTCAGCCTTTGGAAAATTTTTAAGCAAAGGGTAGAGTGTATTGTTTAGGAATATTTCAGCTTTTTTCTGTAGTATCAAGGGCTGCATCGTATAGACAAATCTCCTTTCGTGCTCTTTTTAGCAATTCGATATCTCCTATAAAGTCGCATCCATAGTCAGTTACTTTTAAAGTTGCTACATTCCCTGATATAACCATTCTGCCTTTTATGATTAGTTCGTCATCCTTAGATTCTGTGCTGCATTCTTCACACACCGGAAGCAATTCCTCAAATATAGTTGCGATGATGCAACTTAGCTCCCTTTTTGTGCAAGCTACTTTATACATAAATCTTTTTAGCTACCGGATCATAGATTCCATTGGATAACTCAATGTCATTAAGGTCTTCAAAATTCTCAAAGAATACGTTATTTGTCAGGTTGTTCAGTGAAGCGTTTTTAAGAATTGCTACTTCTGCCATTAAGGAGGCAATCTGATTCTCGTTTGTTTTGGTTTTTCCACTAGTTCTAAAGATTCCATCTTCGATGTTATTCATATTTCTCGCACTAATCGGAGTACCCTCCTGAATAACTTCACCAGTATCTATGTCTACTATATGGTCTTTCCAGTCGGTCTTATTGTATTCCACTTGCTTCAACCTCCATCTCCGTAAACTTGTATCTAAAGGCTACATAAAGCCCTTTAGTTTGAGGCTTATTAAAAGTCCTCTCTGCTTCAGCAACCACATCACCATCCTTGTCAACGAGTTTGACATTTCCCACATCTCCGTCCACAGAGTCATCAAAATAGACAAATATTTTGACAACATCTCCTTCGATGGATGTTTTGAAAATATCAATAGTCCCAGCAGTTCCATTTATTGTGTACTCTGCATGAGATATCGAGTCTATGAATCTACTTGCTTGTTTATTAAGTCCTATCTGTGTCAACGTCTTCAAAACAAATCATCTCCTTTCGTTTGAGTTATTCCACATAACGGATAATCAGGACCACCTGTATAGTTTTTGCTGAGTAGAGTATTGTTTGTTCCAAATACTTTTCCAATATTAACTCTACTTGGCCATTCCCCACAGATAACCATATTGCACAAGGGGTAATTTGAGACCTTCGTTTCAAAGTTTGACCTAATCATTATGTGTCCTTCTTCTTCTACTCCATAAGATGGCTTAGCGCTTGCAGGCTTAATCTTCATAATCTCAGCATCAATAACTGAAATGTCATTAACTCCTGATTCTAATCTAGATGATAAGTAGATAGTGAACTCAGCCCACCTTGCCTGGTCATGTATATAAAATGGTTCAATCCTCGATTTGTCATAACCTAGAGCTTTAAGAGCTAGAATCATTCCTTTGCTAGTCCCAGCTAGTTCAGCTATAATTTTTTTCATGGATAGCCTAGTCCTATAGCTTTCTACAGCCTCACCCTTGAGCCTTCTCATATCTCTGTCTTTGCCATGCTCATCAAGAAATCTTTCGCTTGCGCTTATAATCATAGACTCTTCCCGAACTCTGAAGATATCCTCTTTTGTCTGATCAAAAACTTTTCCCAGCACTTTGAATAATAAATAGAATTGATTCTTAGCTTTAGATATCCGCTTTAAAGGTCCATACAGCAGGTAGAACATGTAATCTTGAAATTTTTCAAACATGGCTACACCCTCTCAACCGTCACATTAAGCTCGCCTAAAATAATAACTTTGTCATTTTCTAGAATCACATCAGCTGATGGATTAATAATGCTGGATTTCTTGTAGGCTGCAATATCTTTTTTTAGAGCGTATACAAGGTCATCTCTATAGAGTTTGTTAAGTTCGCGGTTCTTGTCTATCTTCATCAAATCAATAATTATAGCTTCGCCTCTTTCTACTATTCCTTCATCGCTTGCGTCTGAAGCTATGTGTATCACCACATCGACATTTTGAATGTAAGTTTCTGAAGACTTTACTAGCAAATTATCATGAGGCGCTTTTATTTCATCTGCTTTTGCCTTCACTTTATCTAGCAGACTCTGCGTAGCTGCGCCAGCTGTAGAGGTGACTATGATATCTATAGTTCCTTGACCTCTTGGATGCATGTCATCTACTCTTACAAAAAGTACTCCCTCAACTGATTCGCATACATTCTTATACTTGCCTGCTATCGGCATCGTTGATAGCTCTGCCCATGAATTTAAAACTCTCTCTCTGAGACTTTCTATATCCTCGATGTCGCTACCCTCTTGAACTAGCCAGTCTTGATTATTCGTTATCCTGTCTATTCCTTCAATATGAGTGAGTGACCTTCTTATTTGTCCTGGAGGCACATTATATTTTGATCCTTCAGTTTCAGCTTCTACTAACACGTTTTGAGAAAGTAAGTCTTTTTGTAAAATGGTTTCTTCAACAGCTAGATATCTCAGCTCTTCGCCATTTATATCAAGTTCTGTTTTAAAGACTTCTCCTTTAGCTATCCTCACTGCTTCTCCAGCTACGTCTCTTTCAAGAGTTACATATCCTCTTGCCTTTGTTGGTTGCTTTCTCTTCTTTGAAAAATCAGCACTCTTTAGCTCTAACCAAGCCCCTTGAGCATGAGATATAAACATGTTGTTTAAAACTAATCTAAGAAGTTTTATTAGCTCAATTCTTATTTGTATTAGAATCATAATCAGGGTATAGAATATCCCTCCAGAGCTAAAATTAGTAATTACAAATCCTTCTTGGTTAAGTTCTTCTATTATCTTGTCCCTAGCTTCATTTCTATCTGGGACAGGGAGTATCTCGTCTAGTATCTTTTCATCTATCATTACACTATCACCACCTCAACTTTTACTCTGTCTAGCTCAATATCTAGGCTGTATTCTTTTGAATCACCATCAAATTTAAAAGCTACCTTTACCGAAATCTTATCTTCTGAAAATCCCAGATTAACAACTATCGTTTCGCTGTCTATTTCAGTACGCCTAGAAAGCTTAGTCTTTACTCTTTGAGCTATCTCAAGCCTTAATAAATCATCATCTTGCATCTGCACAAAGTCCATAAGTGACCAGCCATAAGTACTGTCATAGAAAAGCTCTCCCTCTTGCGATATAGCCTCTAGTCTTATGTCTTGAAATAAACAGTCTAAGTCATACGAAAGAGGGACGTCTCCACTAGCTGAAGCTGTCAATTGCCAGCGCCCATCGAGCTTTATATCAATATCATATAGCCCGGCCATCATACCACCTTCCCAACTATGTGGACATTGAGCTGTCCATAGAGTAGCAGTACTGCGGCAATGTCTCCATTTTCTAGCCTAACAAAAGACTTTACCTCAGGTATTTCAGGAAACTCGCTATTTATAGCCTTGTTTTCGTCAAGTATTTTGAGATTGTAGACGTAATGGTCAGCATTTTGAGAGACCTTGGTAATTTTTGCATAAACGCAAGAGGGTAGTTTTATATGCTGGTACTTAGCTTTTATACGCTTTTCTACAACACTATTAACCATTTGCTCCATCATAAGCATTCCTCCTTTGTTTAGAAATAAATTTGAGTTCTAATAAAGCCAGCATCATTTGTTGTAAAAACAATCTTTTTAGTTTCTGCTTCAGCTGTAAATCTGGGATGAATAACATTAATCTTTTGCGAGTGCTTTATAAACGGAACTGATAGGGTTTCTAGCTCCCACATATCATTTGCTCTATCTAGCTTTACAATATTAACTCCATATTCAAGAGTGTAAATCTTACTTTGCAAAGGCTTTTCGCCCCAATAAAAAGTCTTGTCTAGAAAGTAGAAATTCTCTTTGATTTTCCAGATAGAGTGTATCTCTTCGATAACTGATATCACATTCTTTTTAAATATTGGAACAGTCTTCTTTTTTTGATATGCCTTAGTTGATATCTTCATCTTTGAAATACCTGCTTTATTAAGACAGAATTTCAAGATTTCTTGAGGTGTTGCGTCTAAAAATGTATTATTGATATACGTCTCTTCAAGAAGCATCATATCGTCCTTAAGCACAATCTCATTAGAGTTAGTGGCATTGAATGGCCTAGCTACGTAACCTTCGAATACTGACTCTAGTTTCCCTTGGTACCCCAGTTCTATAGATGCAGCATCTTTTTTATTTATGGATAGTTTTTCATTAAATTGCTTAGTAAACTTTATCTTTGCCCAGTCAAAGTAGGATGATTTTGAAGAATATACCTCTACCTCCACGCCTTTATCTAGAGCATAGCTTCCTAGCTTCACATTAATTTCAGGGTAAAACAGTTCAATAGTTTCCAACAAATCACCTCGATTCTAGTAAGGCATTTCAACCATCTTGCTTTTGTACTTAGCTGTATTCGCGCTATCCGCAGCTGGAGATTTTTCAGTTTTATTCTTGATTTTAGGAGCCGTGCCTTTAGTTTTCTTAGTTGTGCTAGGTGCAGTTTTGCTAATAGCTGTAGCCTTGTTAGCTACGTTTTGACTAGCCACTTGAGTAGCAGTAATAACTGTAGTGATATACTCCCAAAATTCAATAACAACAGATAACTGCTCATTGTTATTTTGCTCTTTCGAAACTAGGTTCTTGAACAAAATCTTTGTAATCCCTCTAGTAGCAGTGTGTTCATTTACTATCTCGTATACCTCGGGTTTTGTTTGCCCTGGCTTTTTAAAAATATTTTGGATGATAGAAAGCTTTTGGTACTTACTAAGAAATGGTCCATCGTAGAGTATCAGCTCTACATTTATCTTGGCATCTTCGTAACCTATAGCTTGCTTAGGCTTAGTGGTTCTGCCTTCCACCTCTTGTTCTTCAATCAGCGCATCGGATTTAATCTCAAGGCTTTTGAAGACGCCCGGGAGTATGACGCCTCCAATCTTCATAGTGCTTTCATCAATATAAATCAAACTCATCACTCCCTATGCAAATTCAAGTTCTGGAGTTCCTCCATCCTCAGAGTCTCCGTTACCGTTGTTGTAGTCCTCAATTTCCTTGACAAGCTTAAGTAAAGCAGGTAAATCCTTAAGCTTGCTTATATCAACTTTTACTTCCAGCTTCTGGATTATTGTCGTCTTGCCTTTTTCTTTTGTCGTAGAGCTTTTGAAAGTGCTCTCTTTGCTAAGTTCTTTTAGGCTTACTCTTTTTATTTCGCTCTTAGAAATAGGGTTCTTGCCTTGGATTTTCTCTTCGTCAGATGCACCCTGCATTCCTAGATTCACTGCTGAAAATGCTTTTTCAGTTACTTTCGCTGGAAGGTTTTGCGTTTGAACCATTCCGCTAGTTATTGTTTCAAAGACTCTTCTTCCTGAAAGTGTAAGAGTAGAAAGGGGTCCTTCCTTAGCATCTGAAAATGGCAATAGTTTTCTAATCCTAGCAAGTCCTCCTTTTACCGCCTCTACAGGTACTGAGATTGCGCTCTTTATGCCTTCAGTAAATGTAGTTAGTATCTTAGCTCCGGAGGCTCTAAACCATTCATAAGAGTTTGTAATAGAATCCTTAATCCCTTGAATACCAGACGTAAAGCTAGCCTTGACGTTAGACCAGCCAGTTGAAATGCCATTCACAAATCCATTCCAAGTATTTGACATCCAAGCAGTCACAGAGTCCCAGTTCTGCTGCAGTAATATAATAGCTGCGATTAGTGCTATGATTCCAATAACTACCCACGTAATCGGATTTGCTAGTAGTGCAGCCGTGAATGACCACACCGAAGCTATAAGACCGGGTAGTGCTTGGACTCCCGTTACAATCGCTTGCTTAGCCATGCCAGCTAGCCCTATGACAAAACTTTTTGCAGATGCCGCTGAAGCTATCATTCTAGCTCCGAACACTTTGAGCCCATCGCCTGCGTACATCGTGACTATCTGAAGAGTTTCAAAGCCTCCCTTAAGCATCTTGACAGCACTCCACATGCTAGTGACTACAGTTGTAGTCTTTACTATTGCAACGCCTACACCGCCTATCACTGCCATTAAAACCCCGAGAACTGATAGCACTATTCCGACTGTTAAAACCGTATGCATTATCCCGCTGGCCAGCTCTTCATTTTCACTCACCCAAGAACTGACCTTCTCGACCACGCTGCCTGCCTTGTCCACGAATTCATTTACCGTAGGAAGTAGCAAGCCTCCGATTTGTTCTTTCATATTGCCTATTTTCTGAGATAGCACTTCGTAGCTCTCTCCGTCAGTTGCATTGATAGCATTCGCCATTCCAGTAGCTACATCTATTCCTTTGCCCATTTCAGTGTTTAATAAAGCCATGTTACTTTCAAGGTCTCCAGTTTTGTTGTAGAGCAAATCTACAAGCGCAACTGCTTCATCTGTTCCGAATGCCTTTTGAAGCTCCATCTTTTCAGCTGCATCCATAGTGTCACCAAATTTACCTCGAAGTTTTTCTAGTATTTCTGGCATAGATAAAAGCTGATTGTTTGCATCTGTGAAGCTAAGTCCTAGATCATCACCAGCTTTAGCCGCTGACCTTAAGAATGCTTTATATTTTGTACCAGCTTCGCTTCCTCCCATCGTAGCCTGAAGCATACCAAGGATAGAGAGCTGTTCTTCTAGTGGCACATTAGCACTAGTTGCAGAGCCTCCTAAAGTCTGAATCGATTGAGCCATTTTAGAACCATCAGTTTTAAACTGCTGGACTGACTTTGCAATTCCTGCCGAGAACATTTCCCCAAACTCCATATCACTAAGATTCTTATAGTAATCCTTGTAGATTCCATAACCAGTAGCAAACAAGCTAGTCATCTCAGCTATATTGGACTTCGTGGCCTTGGCCGTAATACCAGAAAACTCTGTGTAGGTAGCAACAGCTTCATCGTTTAGCGAAGCTATACCGGACTTAATATCATAGGCTGCTGTTATAAAATCAGCTTTAGTAGTACCTGCCCAGGTATCTGAGAACTTCTTGGCAGCTCCTTCTAGAGCTTCTAAATCCCTTACCCCAAGAGAAGATAGTTCTCCTAGAGCCTTGCTAGTTCCAAACGTTGCTTCTACTGGAGCGAGTAGGGCATTTGTGATTGTAGCGCCGGCAGCTGTCATAGCTACTCCAGTTTTAGTCATGCTTCCAAATGTTTGATTAAGGCTTTCTATCTTACTAGTGGTCCTGTCAACAGATGTATTTACTACAGCCATCGGGCCAGTTAGATTGTCAATCATATTCACAATCACACTTAGTCTAAAAATCGAATCTAAGCTCACACTTTTTTCCACCTCCTTGTTATAAATTGTTAATATGTGGTATATTTAAAAATAAGAAGAGGAGGTATTATCATGTTAATTGGTATTTTATTCGCATTCAAAGTACTTATATTTGCTCTATGTCTTGGCGTGGTAATTGCCGTCCTAATTTATATCCCTTTATTCTTATACGCTTTACCATATTCTTTCTGGGTAGGCTCTCAGCTCACCGTAGGCAAGCACAAAGATAAAGAAAAAGAGGGCTTCATCCGTACTATAAAAAACGCTACCACCTTATATAGATGCTGGATTACTAAAAAAGAACCGACCTTTTAAAAGAGGCCGGTTTTTTTATTCTGCGAATATATCCGATATAGCTCTAGCTATCACATCCTGTTCTAACTTCTGGATATGTCTTGCTTTTGCTAGAGCATCAATAAACTCATCCATGTTCATTTCTCCGATAGTTTTCTTTAGAAGAGCAGGAGGTAAGTATCTTCTGATTTCAAGCGAACCGGCTTCGATGAAATCATTGCTTATCTCTTGGAGTCGCTCGTCTAAAGCATCTTTAAATTTATATCTTTAGATAACCCCAGCATACTAAGAAGTTTTTCTCCTATATTAAGAGCTAGCGCTGGATATTCTTCTAGTGCAGCGGCTATTTCAGCTTCTTGTTCTTCTACGATATTGTCCATAACAAAAGCCTTAAGAGCCTTAGTAGGGCTTTGAGAAGTAGTCTTTACGTATCTGTCATAAGATGAGACGGGCGGTTTTTTAAAGCAAAAATTCATATCTACAGTGGTATTGTCATCAGGATTTATAGATATAGAAACAAGATAGACCTTTCCGTATCTGTCCTTATAGCTTTCCATCTTATCTTTTGGTTTTGATTCTTCAGCATATGCATTAAATTCTTCCATTTTTATTTCCTCCAATTGTCATTTATTTTGAGAATAAGCATTAAACAGCTTTTACTCCATCTCTGGTGATTCCATGTACGATTATAAAATCCATATCAACCTTAAGATTTTTATCACCTTGAGCATTTTTACTACTAGTCTTCGTGAAGGTCACGCCCTCAAGCTCATCAATCTTTGTCTTTTGAGTTTGATTTGCATAGCTCACTATTAACTTTGGAATTACCAGTTTGTAGATAGGTAGTCCTCTTTTTTTACAGTAAGCTACCAAATCGTCAAAATCATCTCTAAGAAGACTTAACTTGCCCTCTGACTTATAGTTGCCTGTGCCGTAGCCTCTTGCTTTACTGCCTTTTCCATACACTAGCTCTTTTTCTAGCTCGTCATCGTATGATATTTCCTGGACTTCAATTTCGAGTCCTGGAAGCTTCACCGAAACATCTGACCAGTCATAGCTTTTGCCATTTATAATAGCCATCTTTCATCCCTCCTTACTGCTGATTTCTAAATGGATTTTCCATTCCTAAATCTATTTCGATTTCTCTAGCATGGCCTATTGGAACATATCTAATTATTACTCTTAACTTTTCAGTAACTAGAATATCTTGACCTTCAGGCACTATGATTCTAGCCATCGATATCTCCTTAGGAGTTTTTCTAGCCATATCGTCAAGAGGAGTCTGTATGAACTTAGCAATAGCTTCTAAGCTTCCTTGTACATCTTCCATGTCGATATCACTTTGAATCTCTTGCAGAGCTCTTTTTCTAGTCTCTTTTATGATCTTGTTCTTTACTCTGACATCTTCAGCGTATCTGTAATCAGAGCCATCAGGGCACATCATCCTAGCATTTGTAACATAAAAGCCTTCTATGCCTTCATACTTTCTAAAAGTCAGATACTTAGTCTCATCAAGTAGAGATAAGTAATCCTCAATTCCTCTTGGAAGCAGCTCCAGCATTTTATTTTCCGCAATATCAAAAGTCTTAACTTCTCCTATTGACTGCTGTACAGATGCTCTAGAATAAAGCCCACACACTATCCCAGCATTATTGATATCCTTTATAGTGCCATCCATTCTTGTATATAGAGACCTAGCTGTTACAATCTGGATGTCGTAATTCTGCAAGCCTTTTCTTTCTTCCACTAGATAAGCAGCGTACTCGTCTAGACTTTCGTCCTCCATGATTTTTCTAGCTTCTAGCACGAAGAATAAAGGTCTTTTGTACATGTTTACGAACTTCTCAGCTTCACTTGATAGAGCTGCCCATAGCGCCTTTGTAGATTCACCAACTATGTGGACGTATTCATAAGAATAATTAGTAGTCCTAAGCTTATCAACCGCAGTCAGCACGTCTAGATTAGTCATTTGAGGCGATAGAGTTTTAACTCTATATTCATCATTGACCTTAAAAGAATCTGGCTTATTTTCAGCATCCTCTGTGAACTTAAATGTAATACCTGTAGAAGGGATTGCAAGCTCACCATTTAGTGCAAGAGTCAGCTCATCAGAAAATGAATATCCTCCATCTACAGAGTATCTGAGCACGGCTTGGTTAAAGCCCCCAGCTCCAGTGAACTTCACTACTATTTCATATTCATTGTTTGGAAGTCCTAAAGCGCTACAGTTTCCAAGTCCTGTTCCTGTCTTTTGAACTTCTTCAACACTCCCAGCTACAGACGCAAGCACAGGAATGCAGTAAATCATACTTGAACCATTTTCTACCGAGTCCATGCAGGCATCAGCAAGAGGAGACAAACCTAGCTTTTCTTTTATTTTTTTAGCATCCATAGTCCCAGTGATTATAATAGGCACATCTGAGACAATAGGGGATACGCCTATTTTAAAATGAACGCCTTCTCCTTTTACCGTCTCAACACCTAGACCACCATCCGTGATTATGGTATTAACGTCTCTTAGCATCTTTCTTCACCTTCCTTCCACCCATAGGGCACTCTAGGAATTCTTTGAGAGCTATCTCATATTCATCCTCAGTTACAGCTTTGCCGCTTATCCAGCCTTGCAATGCCTTAACGCCTTCAAATATTTTCTCAGGAGTTTCGTTTTTCCTTCTAAGCTCTTCTATACTGAAAAGCTCAGATGGAGTATTGCTGGTAGATTTATTCGTCGCCATATGCGTCCTCCTTTTTTTCTATAGTTTGTTCCAAATCACTCATCAGAGCGTAGGCTGTATCTTTATAGAGGCCGCCCTTAAAAGTTACTAGAACTCGAACGGCCACTTTTGCTTTTAAAATATCATCGTTTTCATCTATCCACTGAGCTTCATCAAACTCAATGCCTGTATAGTTACCATCTATCAAAATACCTTGTTCTAAAAGGGCTATAAACTTTTCGAATATGCCTTCGCATTTGCTGTCATCGTATTCACCTATAACAACACCAAAACTCAAATCTCTATCAAAGATTTTGGTTCTCTTTCGCTTGTCGCCCCGTTCATCCTTATATATAGTTTTCGAGCCGCTTCGAACCAGCTTATCTTCTTCAAAGATTACAGCGCCTACATGACTTTCATTAGATCTAGTGAGAGTCTTCATGCTCGTATGAATCTTAGACTTTATTCCAGCATCCTTTAGCTTTTGAATCAAATACTTTTTGCATACTCCAATCATTTTTCTAGCCCTCCGATATCATATCTTCTAGAGTGTCTTTTATTTCCTTCATATCTTCATCCGATATTCCAAGAAATGGCCTTTTAGGAATCTTAATCGTGGCAGTAACTTCTCTTTTTCTTATCCATTTGTCTCCGATTTTGAATACGAGGCCTTTAGAAGTCTTAGCCCTTATAGTCACCCTTCGACCTTTTTCTCCAAATTGATGTGTCCTAGCATATATAACATTTGTCCCAACTGCAAATCCTGATTCAGTAGCTTTTGACTTGATTGAGTTTTTAAGACGTGACTTATTGGTAAGAGTGGTGCCGCCTTCAGTAGCAGCTCTATTTGATTTTTTCCACGCTGAGCCGTCTGGAGCTTCTTCATCCTTGAATCTCTTTTTCGTGGAGCTCCTAAGAGCCTCAGCAAGAGTAAGCCTTGACTTTTTAAGATCTACATCCTCAAGATGATGGAGTTTTTTCATTAGCTTTCTTACGTCACCATCAAGTCTTATGCTGTACATACTACATCCCCTTCATGCTGTTTCTTGAAAACAGCCTTTCGTTAGATGTCATGGCAAACCCACTACTCGCAGTTGTCTTTTGGTCTTGTATCCCTATATCAATCATTCCTTTTGCCACATTCTCTAAGAACCTAACAGCAGCTTTATATCGATTGAGATAGTTTTTTTCCTTTTCATTTTCATCTATGCCAGCTCTAGAAAATAAATTATATACAGCAATGTCTTTACTAAACTTATTGATTACCTTTGGTATAGCTGTAAAGGGGACGGGATATCTTTTCGCAAGATACCCGTCTATTTCACCATCAGCATCACTTATAGCCTCTTCGATTATAGGAACTATCTTGGCTTCTCTTTCAGCTTCATCCTCGATATACTCATCTCCGATAATCATATTAAGTGCATCAGGCTTTATCATTGCCCTTACTTCATCAGCAGTACAGTAGCTCATAAGCTATCATCCTTTACACGGTTTCTCCAGTAGAGCCAAAAGCCATCTGCCAGAAACCATAGCCTCCATTAGCTCTAGCATGTACTCCATACAGAAATTGCTTTCTCATGAACACATTTTCGTCAGTGTCATCAATCAAAGAGTCAAACTTAGGCGCTTTTCTTTTTTGGTAGATTATAGGACGAAGAGATTTCTTTGTGTGCAATAAGTACCAAGCACTGTCATTTCCTGATAGTTCAGGGGCAACAAGAAGCTCAGCAGTATCTTTATAGACATTTGTAGTTCCATTTATCTGATCTGCAAATAATATCTTTCTAGCTTCTCCTTCTAGTGCTGGAGGAACTACAAGAATGTTAGGAACTACTCTTAAGCTGTTTCCATGTTCATCTGTAATAGACATCATAGAACTTCTAGCTTCAGCATAAGAATCTATAGTTAGCTTTTTAGTACCTTTGTTGGAGATAGTCTTTTTGCCAACCTTGTGAGCATCTGAGAAAAATGGCAATCCATCATAACACTTGTTAGTAAAGCCATTCTTCAAAAGTCCAAACACTAAAGTATCAGGAAACTCAGCTGTAGATTGAGCCATGTCCTGAATTACAGGATTATAAACTCCGATTTTGTCATCCTCGATATCGTTTCTATCAACACCGATAGTAAGCTCAAAATCCTTGTTTTTGATTGTGTAATCAGCGCCAGAAAGATTTTGAATTTCTCTATCGCCTATCCACTCTCTCATTCTTGGAATCTTGCCTAGCCATTTGTAGTTTTCTTCTCCGGTTTCAGACGGAACCTCTGTAGCAATCTTGCCATAGAAGGTATCAGTCTCATTAAAAACCTTGTTGTAAATAGTCTTAAACCCCGTAGTAATGCCTGCTAATGCTTGTTGATTAACTAACATATCTCATTCCTCCTTAAAGAATCTCGACGATAACTTGATCGCTATCTAGTCTAATTATTTTGCCTGCCTTCGATGTTCCTACGGCTAGCATAGTTACAGTTTCATCATCAAAAATATAGCATTCTTTGAGAGAATCAGCCGCCGTAATAGGATTTGTAGCATCATTAGAGTACTTAAATACTCCTCTTCTTACTCTTACTGTCTTTGCACCGTTCGCATTGCCGGGGCCAGTATTGTCTACAAACTCCTCAGCTCTACCAGCTATCAAAAGCCCTTCAGCTTTTTTGCCTGGTACTGCAAATCCAGTAGCATCTAAAACTACTATAGAACCTTCAAAAATCTTGGTATTAGCTTTCACTGGAAGGATTAAGGTTTTCCCATCAGTTATTTCAACAGTGTTTCTTCCTGCTGTAAGTGCCATCTTATTTCACTTCCTTTCCATATTTTTCAAGGTCTTCACTCGATACACCTAGCATCTTGCATATCTTAAGTGTAGTCTCCTCTACATTTTTGCTTTTGCTATCATCGTCAAACTCCATTTCTCCCATAGGCACTGCCTTAGGAGCCATCTCCACAAACTTCTTAAATCCCTCACTGTCCTTTAGGGCATATTCTAAAGCCCAATCTTTCTGAGCTGGAGATATCTTGCCATTTTTAAGAGCAGTAGATACAAGCTCTTCACCGTCCTTTTTCTCAAGCTGGCTTTTCAGCTTATTAAACTCAGCAACTGGAACATAATCTACTGGATTTTTAAGCGCCATGATAGCTGCTGCTGCATCCTCAGTTTTCGCATCCTCTTTCAATCCAAGTAGCCCGCATATCACTTTGTTCGCAACTACCTCAGTAGCTCCTCCCTGCGCACTTTCTACATTAGACTTAACAGCTTGCATGATTTGTTCCTCGCTTGCTGATTCTTCCAGCCCTAAAAACTTAGCTAGTTGTTTCAAAAATTCCATATCCTCTAATCCTCCTTTTTCATATTCTTCAAGACCTGAAGCATTAACTATGGCATACATACCATCAATCGCAGGTGTGTTAGTAAGAGCAGCAGAGTGTAGAATCACTGCTTTTTGGTCTTTCTTTCTAACTAACACAACAGGTGAGAGGTATTTGTATTCCTTGTTTTTAAGATATTCAGACGCTTTCGGCGTCCATTCCACCTTGGCAGCTATAGCGCCATCTTCGATGAACAAATCCTTAATCCATCCTCCAGCTGGAGCTTGTACATCTTCTAAAGTCTGGTGCTCATAGTCAATCACTATATCTATGCCTCTGCTAGAAAATGTATTCTTTATCTTTTGAAAGCTTTCTTCATCTACTACAAAATCACCCTTTTGGCTCTTAACTAAACCTAGTGGAAGAAGCTTTACTTTGTCAGGTACTCCATCAATTTCCGAAGAGCTGATATTTAAAACTAATTTCTTTAACATAAAATCACCACTTTCGCCGTGTATAGATTTCGCTCCTAATAGCGTTATAACGCGTGATAACGGGGGTCAAATTTCCCTCTGATAGTTACGAGCCTTACTATCCTTAAAAACGAAAATACGGGCTTTAAAATCAAAATCCTTTAGATGCGCTATCTTCTCTTTTCGAAAAAGCCTTTTTAAGAGCTTCGGGATAGCCTGTCATATCCGGATTAAACACAGCCTTAGCAGGATTAGTAGCGAATTTCGGGTCAGGGGATATATTGATAAAGACCCCATTTACCTCTCCTCCTCTTGGTGGTTTATCCTCTATGCTCAATCCTCTTTCAACCACCTGCCTTTCTGATAAGGTATTTACTGAGCATCTGCACCTAAAACCATTTGGTGGATACCATGTATCCCATATAGGGTCATCAGCTCTATACACCTTGCCATCCATAGCTAAATGAGATGGCCTAGTCCTCCTATCATTAACTGCATCATATTGCCAGTAGGGCCTGTATTTCATTACCTCTTCAGATGTCATTTGCTTATAGTGTCCTACTTGATATGCCGTTTGGATGTTAGTGCGAAATATATTGTCAGCTTGAAAAGCAGTAAGACCTTTATATCCTTTGTTTTCTAGAAACTCGTTCATCTCACCTTTGAACTCATCCATAGTAGTTCCATTTTCTATGGACTTTAAAAGCTCATCTTGAAACTTCTTAAGAACTTGGGCTTTTGTATAGCCAGAAACTGTAAAGGCTAGAGAGCGGTACTCTTCAGCTATCTTATAAAACTCCGATGCCTTCATTGGCACTTTGCTTTTGAAATACTCTACAGCTTCTTCTATAGAAAAATCTTCAGTAAGCAGCTTAAATAGATCTTTCATTTTCTTTCATCCTTCCAAGCATGTCAGCATAGAACATAGACTTTTGTAACAGCTCTTCTAATTCAGATGCATCGAGCTCTTCGTAAAGCTTCTCTACAAAATCATCTGATTCAAACTGCTCCTTTATACCCTCTAGAGATTTCGCATCAGCTAAAAGCTGCCTTACAGGCTCAAATATTTTGTCAAAAATACTGAGACTTTGCTTAGTCGCTTCATCAGCTAGAGCATCGATATCGCTTTGATATTTCTTATTTAGCTGATTTAGGTCTGAATCTGTGCCCTTATTAGCTATCATAGATACATCATCTTTTAGCATCATCGGAGTAGGCGAGGTAGGGGTAGCTACTTCTTCAGAGTCTTCTGGTTTTGGTATACTAAACTTCTTATATATGTGATTCGTAGGGACTCTAAGCCCCATATCGCATATCAGACTTTTGTATATCTCAGCTGTCTTTTCTAAGTCTTCAGCTTCTTCGCAGTCGAATCGTATATAAGGAATCCTCTTTTCTTCTCCAAAATTAAAAAGTACAAGAGGTCTAATTAGGTCTCTTCTTAGTGTTGCCGCTATAGCCTTGGCATCTGCCACAGTAAGGTCATGCCTCACTTCGTCGTGAGTCTTAGACTGAGCGTAAGAGCCTCCTCCAGAGTCAGACGTTAAGGTCTGCCCTAAAACCGCCTTACTCATCTGCTCGTCACAGAACCTCGCAAGAGATTCATACACATTAATCGAGCTTGTCTTTGTGCTTTCTTTAAACTCTATCTCAGTGCCTTCAGGAATAATCCCGGCGGCGTCTGTTCCTATTTGAACTAGAGCTCTCATAAGTGCTAGCTTGTCATCCTCACTTGCTGATGGACTATACTTACCGAGCCTTAGAGGCATCCCAAACACCTCGCAAAAGCTTACCCAGTCCTTAAGGTCATAGTTCTTAAAAAGATACATCCATGCAAGCACTCTTAAAACTCCAGCCCTAGCTGGATGGCCTGACCTTGCCTTGTACCTATGGATGATAAACTTATTTTCAGGTAGCTGCATTCCATTTGGAAACTCTTTAGTAGTGATTTTAAGTACATCATCTTGGTCCCAGAAAAGCTTTTTCTGGTGCCTCCATTTGATATCATCAATCGTCACCTTAGCGCCATCGTAGGCCCATATGATTTCACTTATAGCTATTCCTTTGCCAACTGCATCAAGTAAATCCATAAGCACATCTTCAAAGCTCTCAAGGCTTTCTATTTCGCTCTTCACAAACTCAGCAACATCCTTGTCAAACTCATCATCTGAAAAAGGTATCACCTCAAAATCAAGTCCAGTTACAGCATTTTTTCTAGTCTGAAGCTGAGAAAATAAATGCGGGTCTTTTTCTTCCATTTCCTCGAACAGCTCCATCTGCCTTAGTACATCTCCAGAATCTGCTTCTCTAAAAATCTGAGCTAGTCTCACTGGAGTAAGGCCGTTTGACGGATAGGTAGAATACTTGTCATTAACTTGAGCTACTGCTACCTCTGCTGTATTAGGTTTTTTCCTAGAGGGCATTAAGCTATTAACTATCATGCTAAGTTTATTTGCCAATCTTTATCACCACCTTAGAAAGCTCCTTTCTTAAACTTCATGAGCCTAGATAAAACTGATTTGTATTCAGTAAGCGTATTTCCATTTATAGCTAGAGCTATTCTTACAGCCATTTCCACACCGTCTGGTCCATCGTCATTTTTCCCCATGGGATACTCCTTAAATTGCTGAAGGAGTGTCTTATGCTTAGGATTAAACTTAAGATACTTATTCTTGATAAAAGGCTGTAACGATTCAATTCTGACTTTCTTATTTTGATTGCTGTTAATTTCTTCTATAGGTAGATATTCACCTACCTCCATGCTCTTCTTAGCCATGACATCCTTGAAATAATATTGGAACTGAACGCTCTCAACTCCAAACCTATAAAAAGGTTTCTTTATGTCTCTCTTTAGCCTTTTAGACATCTCTATTGCATCATCTATGATTACATCTGGTTTCCTCTTTTCTATGGAGGCTTCCACGATGTACATATATCCGGTTTTCAAATTCTTGGCCAGAGCAATAATGGAAGAGGTGTCACTCTTTTGATTCTTGCCAAGAGAAGGGTCGTTAGAACCTATGATTATAAAATCAGGGTCTGAGAAATTTACTAAGCTTTCATCGTAATAATCAAACCACTCTTCATTAAAAGTACAAGAGTCTGGGTCGATAGGGTCATTTTGAATCTCAGAATTAAACGATGCTTCACCTTCAGATATCCTCATAATCATGAGGTCATAGTAAGGTAGCTTAGCCTCCCATAAAACCTCAGTGCCTTCAAGCATCTCTAGCTTATTTGCTTCAAAAAACTCTTTCGCATCTTCTTGCCTGTGCTCATTCTCAAGGTTCGTATAAATACTTTCCCATTCGTCCCACAACGCTCTATTATCAGAAAAGGAAATAACTCCTCTATACTTCACGCAATGATAATCAGGATTTTTAAGAATCTTTGACAGTAGAGAATCATAGTGCAAAATAGTACCTATATACACTATGTCAGTGTAAGTGTCTCCGGCTTTAGACACCGCTTTATAAAACCAGCTTTCTAGCTTCTTTCTTTGATCTAGTGTATTAACATTCTCATCATTTTCTATATCATCTAGGACAATTAAATCAGGTCTCCAGTTCCTGTGCCTTCTACCTCTGATTTTCTTTCCTGAACCTATAGCCTCTAGCTTTATATCAGTAGATGTGAGTATTACTCCAGCTTTCCAAACCTTGCCTTTTAGTAGCCCAAAATCTTCTACTATAAGGCTGTTTTCTTCAAGCTCAGTCTTTATGTCAGTAAGAAATCCTTCCGCCTGATCAGAGCTGTCAGATAAAATAATAGGGTAGTGCTTGTACTCATAAACTATGGCATGCAGCGTATCTTTAAAAGTAAAGCTTGTAGATTTAGCATGACCACGCGGGGCAGCTATTCCTCTTCTGCATCCTTTATCTCTTGATATTTCTTTCTTTTGAGTCAGTGGATTCTTGCTTTTCATGACTCCCTTTGCCCATATATCATCTAGCTTCTTATGAAACTCTGGCGATTCTCTTACGAAGTAGTGGGGCAAATAAGCCCTTCCAAAATACGCAAGGTCAAAAGCGCCTAGTCTTTTTCTAAGACCATGAGGTCCAGTAATCTCAGCTCCGGCTTCATACTCCTTAAGAAGCTCCTGCCTTAGCTTTACATTTGAATCATCATGCCTTACATATTCTTCAAACAGCTGCCTTTGATAAAGAGCGTTTTCTATATGAGCTGCATCGTAATCATCTAGCTGTTGAAGATAGCTATTTAACTTAATCATCTTGCATCATCTTTTCCTTTGCTTTTTCTAAAACTGCCTTAAGCTGATTTGCAAGAGCAGGGTCAGACTTAATAGCAGACATTAAATCAATTTCCATTCCTTCAAATGCAAGCTCGACTTTTTTCTTCATATCATGCTTTACTCTGTCCTTGTAGACCTTAGTTCTGCTGATTGCAGTAATAAGTCTTCCAGCTTTATCAAGAGGCATAGAGTCAAACTCCTCTTCAGCTGTAGTGAGCTTTTTCACTAGCCCATCCATGAGTATCATAAGCCCGGCGTCAGTGTAGTCTACATCAGGATTTCTCTTAACTACATTTACAAGAGCTTCCGTTTGCTTTTGAGCTTCCATCAGTCTGGCGACAGCTGCTGTAGTTCTCATAGCGTACCTTCCAACACTGCTCTTACTTATCTCAAAACCCTGCTGATTAATCCAGTCAGATATCTCCTGATAAGTGATAGTAGTATCTATAATCATTTCATCTATGCGAGATTTGATATCTTCAGGCAGCTGGTCAATCTTTGAATTAATTCTAGTTCTAGCTCTTTCTGCTCCCATTAGATATCAACTCCAGGATCTTCTAGTGTTCCTTCCACTAGGTCTACACCTTCCTTAGTAAGTCTAATAACGGCGTCTTTTCTGTAGGCATTGTATGCATTGACCGTCTTGTCGGTAAAGCATATGTAACCAGCCTCTTTTAGATAATCTAAATACTTAGAAATATCAGGACACACAATCATTCCATCTGCTACTAGGGCATTTGTTATTTGTCTTAGTAGTAAAGAATTCTGATGTCCTTTTACTAAAGAGCGGATAATATAGCCTCGTATAGCTTTATTTTGCCTTATTTCTAGCTCCATTCTTTCGTCCACCTTCATTCCCCCTTTCCGTTACTTAAGAAGTAACTTGTCAATCTTGTTGTCAATATTGCCCATCTTCGTGTCCACATTATTCAAAGAGCGGATAAAATCTTCTCTTAGTACATAAATAAGAGGTAAGTCGCTTTTGAGGTCATTAAGGTCCTTTTCCGCTTGATCTATCTTCGATGATAATTTGACCTCAAGTTCTTTTAGCTTCAGGTCATTTTTCTGTATGCCTTCTTTGATATCTGCCATAGTGCCCTTTAGAAAAAAACCAATAGCACCAATCGCTAGAGTAGTAACAGTCTGTAGTATCCAGCTAAGCTCCATAAAGATACCTCTTACGATTTACTTTTGACTTTAAAGACCATAGCCTCTATAGTCTTTGACAGATATTTTGAGAAACTACCAAAATGCTTCTCAATTAAAACTCTACTTTGTGGCTTTAATGCTTCGGCTACCTCATTAAAAGCTACTTTAGCAAGTTGTTCTAGCTCTGACCTGTTCTTTAGCCCATCCTTAACAGCTTCTCTCAAGGCCTTTGCTGTAGTCTGCTCGATGTTAGTGACTGTCTTTTCAGCAAGAAACTCAAGGTCAGTAATTGCATCAATAAGTAGTCCTCTTTGCTGCTCATCTTCAATCACCTTTGTCTCAAGCTTTGCCTTTTTAGCTATATTGTCTATAGCCTTTGCGCCATAAAATGCCAGCACAGAAACAGCCGCTAGCGCTAAACCTAAAATGGTTTGTTCAAAAATCATCTCCAAAACTTTCGCCTCCTTCTCAAATTCAAAAAATAAAAATAGCATTAAGAACTTAGTTCTTAATGCTATCTTAACAGGTGTCAAAACGTTGATAAATCTCAAGTGTGTGAATAAGTCATGTGTTCGATACATGTATCATTCAAATAAGTTCATCTGTCCAGGAAGCTCTTCATCTTCTAGGATTCTCCTTATATGAACTTCAGTCAGATTATACTTCTCTCTCATCTGCCTGAGCGTCATGCCATTTTTATAATCTGACTTGATTCCTATGTCTCT
Organism: uncultured Peptostreptococcaceae bacterium; assembly: GCA_964521745.1. Taxonomy (GTDB): domain Bacteria; phylum Bacillota; class Clostridia; order Peptostreptococcales; family Filifactoraceae; genus Acetoanaerobium. Next base: position 5,098 of record CAZFTH010000002.1, on the reverse strand, counting down.
AGATATTCTTCTGATACTATCAATCTTTGGGATGTATAGATTGGCCCCGCCGTAGTTCTCACATAGAGAGACAAAAGCATCGAGCCCTATTATATCCACGATTTGCTTATGAGTATCCGTTAGCATCTCGCTTAAAATGTTATCTCCTGCAATATCAGCCAACACCTTCACCCCCTTAAAGCTCATCTTATATCATATTTGCCATCACTGCCATAGCTTCTCCTATACTTATATTATCACCAAGTCTGTTTTCCCAAAACTCCGGAGTAGATATCTTCCCACTTGCTACTAGCTTTTCAAAAGCTTCTCTTTGCCACGCTGGCACAGTATCCTTCTTTTCCTCTTCAGCTTTTCTTGGCTCAGCCAAAATCAAATTAACAATCTTCACTATATCATAGCCATAACCTTTCCCCGGCCATGCCCATCCAGCTCCTATAGGATTGTCTGAGGCTCCTAGATGCTCTACATATTTGGCGCATCCTCTTTTAACAAGGTTAAACCTAGGGTCCTTGCAAGCAAGCTTTAAAGGCTCAGTGCTTGCATATGCTTTAAGGTGCTGTATTTGAGCTCTTACTCCTATTCTAGGGCTTTCAAACTTAGCAGCATCACCTTGAGCATTATTATTTAGAGCTCCTATTCCTGCATAATTGTTCTGATCAGGAAGAACGATTCCTCCATATCTAAAATATCCAGTCTCTTTGAGCGACTGAGCAAATGCTACGTCAGCTCTTACCCCTTCAAGCTGAGCTTCTTCTATAAAAATCTTAGCTAATTCTTCTACCGAGCAGTAGGGTAGAAGAGGTTTAGGATTTCCTTTTAGTGCAAATGATACCATCTGTTCTAAAGTAGCCTTGCCTTCTCCCATAATCATAGTGAGATTAGATGGGGTAGAGGATAGGGGATATACCTCTTTTATCGCACTCGCTATAGAATGAGCTGCGCTGCTTCTAAAATCGTCTTTCTTAAGTAACGCTTCTTCCTTTGAATTAGAGTGAAAGGCCACTTCAATGATAAGCGCAGCCATGTTACTTCTTCTTATGACTGCATAGTAATCCTTTTTGTCAATTACTGATGTAGGATTATTTATAAGCCTAGTCTTAATCCCTCTGTTTAAAAGACCTGTAGAAGCTACTAATTTGTTTTGAATAGCCTGTGCTACCTTCCTAGCTTCATCTGCATGAGCTTTATTGTTCCATTCATTAGATAGAGTATGAAACGTTTCAACACCTCCTATATTTTGGTCAGCTGCTGCATTGGTGTGTATGCTTAAAAATAAATCTCCCTTCCATGCATTAGCTTTTTCAGCTCTTTTATAAAGAGCTACAGTCTCATCCTTTTCTCTTGTCATCATTACTGTGTAGCCTGAATCAGCAAGTATCTTTCTAAGCTTAAGCGAAATGTCCAACACTCCATCAGCTTCGACGTACCCAGTAGGGCCACGGTTAGCACGATCACTTCCACCATGTCCAGCATCAATTACTATTCTTTTCATTTCAATTCCTCCTTAAAGATTTAGAATAGGAACCACGACCTTCTCGTAGAGCTCTCCTATGCTATATTTCGTTTCGCCTTGCGCCTTTTTCTCTTCTTCAAACTTTTTGTATTCCATTGATATTTTCATAAGCTTAAGAACTCCTACTTCTTCAGATGATATATTTCCCGAATGTTCAGTAGGCACCATGGCTCCAAGAGCTGCTCTTAAATAAATCGCATCTCCATTTTTTATCCCATTCTTCTCTTACCTCTTTGGCAAACTTCTTTCGGTTGAGTTTGGGCTTGATAGGAGGGAGGATGCCTTTTTCTCTCAATTCCTGACGAATCTCTTTATCCATCTTCTTCTCGGCATTAGTCTTTCTCTTGTATTTCTTGGTTGCCATCAAATCACCTTCCTTTATCATTTTCAAGTCTGCTTACCATTTTCTTAAGAATTTCTATAAGCTTACTGCACTGATCATCGTCTAACCATTCTAGTCTTTCTACATCAAACATCTTCTTTACAAACCCATTTATTCGAGCATTGTTATTATTCCATCCAAGCTTCTCTGTTAATGCATATATCTTGCGCCTTTGTCTAGAAGTCAGGTCGTTTCCTTTTGAATCAGTTCTTTTCCCTTTTACTGCATCCTTCATTTTAGAAAGTACTGTGCCCACTTTATTGATTTCATTTTGAGTAAGCTTTCTCATGCTGTCCTTTCCAGTTTCTCTGTGAATGATACTATATAGAGCTTCATCATCCAGCCCTAGTTCAGCTGATTTAGAGAGTCCCCATAAAGACTTAATAGAAAAAGTAGGAGCGTATGAACGCTCCTTATAGTTGTAGCTCATAGTCTGCCCCCTTAGCTACTTGCCTGAAGCTTTTCTCTTTCAGTTTCATACCAGAAGATATCCTCTTTTTTCAAAGTACCACCGACTTTTATAATATCTGCTTCAGGGTATTTCTTAAGCACGTCCTTATTCACACTTTCTTTTACTATGATGCAATCATCCATTTTTAGTTTCTTAAGATTTTCAAGCACTTGGTCCACTTTCTTCAGAACTAATTTAGTGCTTAATCTAAATCCAGTCTTACCGAAATTAAGCTGCTTTGTCTTGCCATCTAGCTCAGCCTTATTGTCCTCAACAAAATCCTTGACATAAATACCTAATCTTTCAATTCTTTCTTGAAACTGCTTAGCTTTCATATCTGACTCAAGCTTGATATCGTGAATCTTCTGATTCATATCAGTAGTGATTTTTTCAATTTCTAACTCACACTCAGCAATCTCTTTCATTGTGATATCAACATCATCCCAACTTTTTAAAACTAATTCATCCTTAATCTTTGTCCTTGCCATTTTAATCCATCCTCCTTTAATCTATGTTAAAATGACACTGTAGGCTGATATGCCCAGAAGGGAGGTGACCCCTTATGGCTAACTTACATCGTCCAAGGCCAATCCCTTGGAAGCTGGTTTCCAGCAATGTGAAAAAGGACTTCATTTCCTATGAGTACGAGGCCACAATCTTGAACTCAGATAGGAAGTACCAAATGTCCGTTGTCGTTAATAAAGATGAAACGACTAGCTACTACAGTGTCACTTAACAGCGCTGCAACCGCCATCAGTTTAAACCTGATGGCTTTTCCTTTTCTTTTCACTTCTAAATTGATTAATAGTCTTTGACTTCACAGTCAGAAAAGCTCTTTCCAGTTCTGAATAACTAAGTTTTCCATTTTGATTTTGGTATTCTATTATAAGATTAGTAAGAGGAACGCCTTTTAAATTCATGTCTAAAGCACTTTCATTTGTCGCTTCAGCTTGATTCATAGAGCCTGTCCTCCTAATTTTCTAGTTTTGCCAGATACCTTATGAACTATTTGAAAACACTCTTTGCAATCTTTAACCACTAGCCAGTTTTCAGGATTGAGTCCATGAGACTTGATTCTGATTTTCTGCATCCTTGTAGGTCTTATTCCATGCTTCAAAATTCCAGCTCCCTTCGTAAATGTTAAAGTAAATTAGTTGCTTCTTTTATGCTTCTGATTTAACACCTTCATTGAACCTTTTCTCAAAATATCAACTATTTCACTTGATAGATTGATAACCTTCTGACTTTCTTTTTGTGTTAAAAACTCAAGACCAACTCCTCTAATCTTAATCGTTATATCTCCCTTTACTAAATCGCAGATATCACCTTGGATTTGAAATATAGTTTCCTCTTTCTTAGACATTTATTTGGTGTCTCCTCTCAAAATTTGAAATAAATTAAAACCAACTATGCTAGTATATTAATAGCGACTAGGACAGATTTTATGATAAATATAGTAGTAATCAGATTAATACTTTCAAAAGAACTATCAGAACAAGTATTTTGCGACCCCGATATTTTCAGCGAGGTCCTAACTCGCATTCAGGGTTTTGCGCATATCTTAAATGTAGATGAATTCGAAATTGTAGATTCTGAAGAAAAATGGTCAATATCATCCATTCGTTGTAAATAGAGAGGTGGTGATGTCCTAGTCGCTTCTCTATTTATAAATTCTCCTTCATTCCTTCTAGCTCATTAACCTTCTTAACAAGCTCTTCTATCACAGCTTCATATCTGTTCAATAGCTCTGCATTTAAAATCGTACCTTCTTGTAACACTTTTCCCTCTTCGTCAACAATGTGATTCGCATGAGACATTTTTTCAAACTTTATCATTTGTTTTTCCTCCTCATTTTTTTAACTAGGTATATAAAATAAATATGCTAATATAGTAAATATAGGGGTGCCGTCTAGGGGGTATTAACTTGAAAATAACTTGTAAATCTTGTGGTAAAGAGTTCGATGCAGTACCAGTGCCTCAGACTCCAAGTGGAACTTCAGTAGCTTCAGATAATTCTCATATGGTTTCAACAGTAGAAACAACTTGTTCTGAATGTAAATCTAAAGAATTAGAAAAATAATTCAAATTCTTGGCACCCCTATATGATTACTTAACTTCTTCGGCTCAGCACCATCCCTGAAACCTTACCATCACTTATATTAAATACAAATCCTAAGTCACCAAGCTTTTCAACATCTGCAATAGAAAGATTGCTAAGGTCCTGAATCATATCCTTATTGATATAATTTCCTTCTACAAACGAGGTAATAGAATCTAAAGCCTCCTTTTTAGTATCTCCAGCCTCTATGCCGTTAATCGCACCCATAACTACCTCATTTAAACCTCTGTTATTAATCATATACATCCTCCTTTTGACATTTATTTTGAGATTAAAGCATCATCATATTACTTGCTTGAGATATCATCTTCAAAGTGATGATACTTTGATTACTTTCATTTACTATTCTAAAAACATTATTAAGCGTACGATCAAGAAGTCTAAAACATCCTGTTTGATTATTGCAAGCTCTTGATACCAACTCATTTAGCGCATCTGGTTCTATCTCGTAGCCACTGAGATATCTTTCTACATCTTTATCAGTAAGGCCTTTAAGAGAGGCGTAAAAATCTACTCTATTTGCAAACCTTGTCAGATAACTTTTAATCTGAGCTTCTAGCCTTGGTTCTCCGGCAATCACCATTCCTACATCTGACTGGTCGAAAATGCCTCTTAAAATCTCCATCTTCTTCT
>CAZFTH010000001.1:0-40094 GCA_964521745.1 uncultured Peptostreptococcaceae bacterium | reverse complement strand
GGGAAGAACTAAAGCCAGTGGAAAAGTGCAGAGCTATAGAAGTATTCTTTTAACAATTAGGCTTTCGATGGTTTGAAAAAACGGAGGAAGCCTCTGTTTTAATATATTTAGGACTAATCTATTAACAGAACGTTTTCAGAATTTTGTATCAAAATAGGAATTAACATAAAATAATTTTGATAGAAAATATGAAGCTATTAAAAAAAGGGCTATGTATTAAAGTTGAAACTATAATCTCAAATAAATTAAATAATGATTTTTAAAAATAGAAAAGACTTTGTAGAAGGTCTTTTTTTATCTATTAACATAGTATATCTAAAAGTATATATTTAGATATATTATGTTAATAATCTTGAAACTATACTTAAATGTTACACGTCATTATTTTTTTGTGTACAATTAATTAAAGAAATATTTTGATATAATTGAAGGGAGTACTATTATTAGGAAACAAATTAGAAATTATGAAAAAATCTTTCCAGTCATGGTATGAAAATGAACCGACCCCACTAAGCTAGACTTTAGATATAACTTTTAGTGATCACATCATAGGCTGTATCCGTCAAATAAAGAACTTATATATCTGGTGAAATATGTAAACTATAGAAGTTCAATTGGAAGTTGGCTGGTTGAATTAAGCTCGAAAATGATTCTCATTGAAAAAGGAGAATTAAAAGTAGATGATATTGGCATAAAAATAATATCGCACTACATTAATACTTTAGGAATGTTTAAGCACTCATCTTGGAAATATGAAAAAGAATATCGAGTAGTATTGCCTTACGAAAATTCATCTTTAAACTCAGGAATGCTTACGCCCTTTGATGGAATAGTAATTAAAGTAAAGAGGGTTATTATTGGATTTGCTTGTAATCCTCAATATGAATCAATTATAAGAGATATTGCAAATAAATTAGAAGTAGAATGTGTAAAAGCTTTAATTGACAATTATAGCGAAAAATACAATTTCATATACAAGTAATTATTGTTAATTCACCATCATGGAGACAATAATATTAGGAAAATTTATATTTTATGAAAGTTAGGAGAGGTTTATGCAAAGAAGCATTAAGATGTTAATAATGTTAATAGTAACATTAACTATTACAGGATGTAGTTCTATAATTAATGATTCTTTAGAACATGATTTAACGAATACAGTTTATGATATTAATAATATTGAAGAGGAAAAAGATAATAGCTTTGAAAAGGATATTCTTGAGGTTCATTTTATTGATGTTGGACAAGGGGATTCAACCCTTATAATTCAGGGAGACTACTCTATTTTAATAGATGGGGGATATAATATTTATGGGGAAAGAGTTGTAGATTACATAAAAAAACAAGGAATAAATAATATAAATTATGTTATAGCAACACATCCCCATGCAGATCATATAGGGGGATTATCAGATGTTATAAATGCATTTGAGATAGATAAGGTTATTATGCCTAAAGTTGCCCATACTACCAGAACGTATGAGGATTTTCTATTAGCTATAAAAAATAATGGATTGAAAATAAAAGCTCCAAAAGTAGGGGATAGATATACTTTAGGAAACTCTGATTTTATAATTATTTCACCTTCTTCTGAAAGTTACAATAATTTAAATGACTATTCAGTTGGAATAAAACTAAATCATGGAGATAATTCATTTATATTTACAGGGGATGCAGAGGCTACATCAGAAAATGAAATGGTAAACTCAGGGATAGATTTAAGGGCCAATGTACTAAAAGTTCCTCATCATGGAAGTAGCAGTTCTTCAACAGATAGTTTTTTAAAAGCTGTTAATCCTAAAATAGCTATTTTTAGTCTAGGAGAAAACAATAGTTATGGACATCCCCATAGAGAAATTATAAAAAAATATGAAAACATAGAAACCTATAAAACTGATATTCATGGAACAATTTTAGTTATATCAAATAGAATTGAAGTTATTGTTAAAACAGAAAAGAATTCAGAAATCAATATAAGTGAAAACAAAGAATCTGAAAATAAAAGTAATGAAATATTTTATATCGGAAATAAAAACTCAAAGGTTTTTCATTTAGACTCATGTAATACTCTTCCAGCAGAACACAATAGAATTATTTTTAAAGATAGAGAAGATGCTATAGATTCTGAATACAGACCCTGTGGAAGATGTAATCCCTAGAATAAAATCAATTTTCACATAAATTCTACGTACAAGTTACTCAAATAATTCTTTAAGCAAGCATTTATAATCCTTAAGCCAAAAACATTCTTATACCCTGTTGATTTACACTTAATATTGGGTTCTCTCCAAGCTTAGTTTAATTATCGAATTAAGAAAATGCATTTTGAGTAATCTTCTTGTTTTTATTTTATAAAATTATATTTTTCAAACAAATTTGAAGGAATCCAATAAATTTACTTGATAATCTACAAAAATCTATATTTGTGAGAGTAGATATTTAGGCCGGAGAGGAGGTATATGACATGAAATGGGATGAGTACATATCTGAAATTGAGTTGATAGAAAAGCAGAATAATACAGAATATGATTTGTATACAGCTATCTCAAATGTGTTAAAAGAAAGAAAAGCTTTAAAGAAATTTTCGTTGAGATTTGTTGGAAATCAGACGCGCACAAAAATAACAAAGTTGTTCTGGGGGTTAAGAGGTTTTCCGGATTTTGTAGTATTAGATAAGGATTTTGCGCCAACAAGAAATGAAATAATCAGAGATAAATTATTTGGGGCTGTAGAAGTCAAAGCGGTAGGGAAACGCATACTTAATAATGGAACCAAAGATCAGAAACAGTTAATTGGCCACTTGTTATGGTTTAATAAAGTGATTTATACGAATGGATTAGAGTGGCGTTTCTATGAGAATAAATTCGACGCATTGTCTGAAGATATTGTTGAAATTCAAGAGATTTCTTTTAGCAAAGCTTTTAAATATGTAGAGAAAAAAAATAAAACTGAGGAATATATTAAAAATGAAAATGAAGAAATATCTAAAATAGAAAAAAAAATAGATGAATTCCTGAATCAATATTGTACTGAAAAATTAGAGTGTAATAAATTTATTCTTTGTAAGGAAGAGAATGGTAAAAGAGTCTGGGATAATAGAGAATGGAAGAAACTAATAAAATATTTAAATAAATATAATTTTATTATCTAGGTAAAAATAAAAGAATAACTTCAAATTAGTAAATTGAAAAGTAAACACATAAAGCTGTAACTGGTAGAATAAAATGGAGGAAATATATAATTGAATTCTGAAAACTGAAAGGCTTTGCATGGAATTTAATTCTATTTACAAACTGGAAAATTTTGTTAAAGCTTAATTTATGCATAAGATTAGCTACAATATAAAGATAAAAAGCAGGCCATTAAACCTGCTTTTCAATTAAATTTCTTTAAACTAAACAGATAAGTTTCTATCCTTTAGAATTATTTTAATATTATTTTTTAGAGAGGAAAGAGCTTTAAATTCTTGTTTAGCTGAATAATGAGACAGGCTCTTTTCCTTTAATTTTGATTCTAACTCTGATATTTCCTCTTTCAAGTTAGACATTTTTGGTATCTTAGATCCTGAGTATTTTTCTTTTAAATAAAGGACTGCTTTTTCGTGTCTTAATAGAGCATCTTTATTTTCTATCTTGAAATTTTCTTTTTCTAATCCTTTCAATGAAACATATTTATCATAGATATCTTTTGTTTTTTTCCAGGTGATAATTGCATTAATAGTAGCATTTCTTTCTTCAATTTGATTTTTTAAATCATACATAGTTTCTTCAATATTACTAATTTTAATTAAGTTAGATTTATAAAGTCTTTCAAAATCTGATAGTGAATTAATATTATTATCAGACATAAATCTAGTCATTTTTGATAATTCCTCTATATTTTTCTTTGATGCAAATCTCTTAAAACCAGCTCCTTTAGTTTTATTTCCTTCATTCATTTCAATCATTTTATTAAGAACCACAGTATTTGGATTTTCTATTCTATATCTTATACTTTCTTCAGAGTATTTTTCACCAAGAGTTTTACCTCGAGTAAATCTTTCTTGGCTAGGATGCTTAAAAGAAATATATTTTCCTTGCTTTATTGTATAGTTTTGTTTTTTCATTTCATCAATAAACTCAGAAAAAGTTCTGGATTTGCTAATAATGTTATCAATATCATTTTTTACAACTTCTTTCCATGAATTACCTTTTTGAGTTTCTATATATTCTTTGTAAGATTTTCCTTTTTTTTGAGTTATTTTTTTAGGAATTACTGAAAGACCATTTTCTTTGCATAATTTATCGCTGATTTTTTGGATGTTTTGATAGGTGTACTTATTTGAGCGATATTTTTTATTATCTATGATGCTTGTAGTATTAAATATTATATGGTTATGAATATGATTCTGATCTATATGTGTAGATACTATATATTGATAATTTCTTTTGAGAATTTCTTCAGCTAAGGAATTTCCAATTTTATTTGCTTGGTCAGGAGTAATATTGTCTTCAGGGGAAAAGGACTGTATTAGATGCATTGCTTTCACTGAATTTCTTAATTTTCGTATAGAGGTTTTCTCAACTAAATCAAATTCTTTTTTTGCAATCTCAGGTAATGTTGAACAAGAAAATGAGGAAATTAAAATTCCGTTTGATGTTTTTTCAGAGTTAGTTATATATTTTAAAGCTTTTTCTACATTAGAGTGTATAGGTTTTATTTTTACGTATGCCATTAAAGACTCCTTTTTAGATCTTAAAAGATAGTTTTTTTAGCATCTCAAATTGAACACTTTGAACTTCTTTTAACAGTTTTTCAACTTTTGAAATATCGTCAAGTGTCACTCTATTTGAAGAGTTAGCCTTGTATGATATTTGATTAATATTAACTCCGATTTTATTAATTTCATTGTTAAGTTCTAGAAGTTCTTTCAAGTCTACTTTAACGACTAATCCACTTAACAACATTTTATGAGCATAAGAATTTATTGATTCAAATCCGGCAGCTAAACTTTTTTTCCTTATCATTTCTTTTTCTGCTTCAGTTACTCTAATGCGTATATCTTTATTTCGATATCTATTTGCCATTTTATCCTCCATATATTATTATTACTAAATAGATTTAAAAAAAGCAGCTATTAGCTGCTTTAATCTTTACTTGGTGTTTTCTAGTGCTAAGTATCCTCTAGCATTACCAAATACAAAATCTTCTTGAACTTGGATATTAGGATAAGTTTTTTTGATTTGATTGTGAAGATTCATAGCTCCACCACCAGATAGGAATATATTTTTATATTTTTGAATTTCTCCTGAAAGCTTAACATTAATTTCTGTAGTTATTTTTTTTGCTAATTCTATATATCCTTCTTGAGCTAACCTAGAAATGTCATGTTCTCCATACATAGTTTCTAAAATTGAATTATTGTTTTGAAGTGCGTATTCAATTTCATTAGAGCTAAATTCTATATCTAATCTATCTTTGATATAGTTAGCTACTTGGAACATTCCAAATTCTTCTAGAGAAAAACTGTTTTCTTGAATTAGTTCGAAATTGTTATTTATAGATTCAAAAGCTACTACATCAACTGTTCTATAACCTATATCAAGGAATAAAGATTTTATAAGCTTTTCAGCACCATCTTTTGGCTGGCCAGAAATATGATATAGGTTAGAAAAATATGAACCGACTCCTTGAGGATATACTGAAACATTATTAATTTTAATATTCTTTTCCTGGTCTTTGTAAATAGTTCTTATTGTTTTTCCAGATAGTTCTTTTTTTAGTAATTCTCCACCATCAAGCTCTATATAGTAGCTGTATGGTAATCCTAAACATAAAGTATCGATTTCTGGAGATTCATCTTGTGTAAGTAGGTGAGAGCATAATGAAACATATATCTCAGTATCAGTGTTAACTGTTTTATTACTTTGCCATTGTCTTGCAGCTCTCTTAGCAAGAGCTAATTCTCCAACATAAAAACCTGTTCCATTTATATTTATACTATAATCGTTTTGAGTAAATCCAAGAATGTTTTTATCGTTATTTTGTTTTAAAACAGTAGGGAAGTGGAGTTTTTCCTCATTTTCGTTTATAGCTTTAACATATCCATTACCTATATCTATTGAAATTTTCATACAAGCCTCCTATTTAATTATTAAAAGTTATGTTTCATGTTTTTTAAAACATTTTCAGTTTCTGATTCTTGATTTTCTTTTATAGATTCTTTTTCTTTAACATTTTTTTGCTCTATAAATTTTTTAAATTCATTTAAAATAATTTCTAGTTGAGTAGAGGAAAGGTCTCTTCCTTCTGGTAAATGCTCTCTTGTTATTCTTTCGATAACCTTATTTATTTTGTTATGACCTTCTTTTTCAGCTTCTTGTTTCAAGAGATTAAATACATCTTGATCTAGAGTGGTATGAAATCTAATTTTTGATTTTTTATTAGTTATTTTAATCGCCCCCTTATGCACATATAATATCAAAATACGCACATGAAATCAAGCGTTATTTTCAATATATGCACATAAAATGGATTTTAAAGCGCATAAGACACAAAGACACAAAGTTTTATGCACACAAAATAAAATTTTACAATCATAAAACAATTTATAATGTGCATTAATTTGAAAAATGCGCACATAACAAATTGAAAACTATGTTGTGTTTTTTAAAAAGAAACCAATAAAAAAGCAGTTATTTTCATAAATGAAAAAACCGCGTTTTTTATGATTTATTCTTTATTTTCTTCAATAACATTATCGAGATATTCTTCGAGTGCTTCTTGAACTAAATTTGATAATGTTTTTCCTGAATATGCAGATGCTATAGATAGTTTCTTTATAATATCAGGAGTTAGGTAATAAGACATTTGTTTCTTGCCTTTAGATTGTTTTTCTTTGGATATTGAATCATCATTTTTTTGTTTACTCAATATCATCACTTCCTATACTAGTTTTTTCTTTGTTTTCAAAAGCTTTTATACGTTTACTTTCCTCTAAAATAATAGGGTAGAGTAGATTATATAGTCCTTGAGAATCTTTTTTAGCAAGGAATCTGATGTAATCAGATTTTAAGTCAACAGGTATTATGATAGGGGATATATCGTGTTCTAATAAAGAGTAAATGATTAAAAGTCTTCCAGTTCGTCCATTACCATCGCTGAATGGATGGATTCTTTCAAAATCTATATGCATTTCTAGAATATGTTTAATTTTCTCTTGATCAGTTTTAGATTGCTCTAACCTATAGTTTAAATTATCTACCCATTGTTTCATAAGATATGGAACATCATGAGCAGATGCAGTATTGAAATCAGCTCCTACTATTGCATTATCATGTGTTTTCCACATTCCTCTATCAAAATTAAGGTGGTCCATAAGCTGCTCATGAATCCCTCTAACAATATTTAATGATAGGGGTTCGTTATTTTCAAGCTGTTTAATAACATATTCAAGAGCTTGTTTATGGTTTTCTATCTCATAAAATTCTCTTTTGCTCACTTTTCCTGGTATAGTTTCATGAAGAAGTATAGTTACTGTATCTGCTAGGGATATAGTATTACCTTCAATAGCTGAGGAATGATAGGCTATTCGTACAAGTAAATCATCAATATATTCTCTTGGTAAATACATCATAGTTTTTCTCCTAAAAAAATCAGTCATAAAGTATTAAAGTATTGAAAAAGTATATCAAAATATTAACACTATAGTGTCATGATGTCAATGATTTAGATTTTATACTAAAAAGCGTTTAGTTCCTTAATTCTATTTTTTAGGAATTCTAGTCTTCCAATAGTGCTTTTAGTTTTCAAAGTACTTATAGAGTTTTGTTCATTTGATTTCAAATCTTCATTAAAAGTATATTTTTCTACATTAACATTTAGCCTTGATTCTTGTTCGTTAGTATTATATGGAATAGGGGAGGTAGAAGAATTTTTTCGTGTATAGTTTTTCAAGTCTTTTGTTATATTTTTAAAAAAATCATTTAAAGTATCATATCCAGTTATATTTAATATTTCTTCATTATATTCTTCAGATATTAATATCTCTTGAAGTCTTGATATTATTTCATTTCTATCTATTATAGATTCCTCATAAGAAATTTTTTTCTTAAATACATTTTCAATATATGATTTTAAAAGACCATTAATTTTTCCATAGTCTATTTTGTATTCAAGGAGAGAACTGTTTTGATCTATTCTATTTAAAGAAGGAAGATGAACTTCTCCAATCAAAGTATCCTTATAATCATAAACATCAATTATGCTATCACAATCACCAGATAAGAATAGGGGAGTTCTATTTTCATCACAAATTTCTATCGACTCTATTTCATTAGAATATGAATTTACTTCTATTAGAAATGAAAAAGACTTACCAATATTTATATGATCTTTAAATATTGACAAGTCTATAATTTTTGAAAGCTTTTCATATGTTATTTTATATGTTTTATATATCATTTTCTAATTCCTTTCTTTTTTTCATACCTTTCAACCATTTTATACATTGAACCACGGCTGCTATATCCAAGAATTTTACAAAACTCAGTTCCTGTAATTTCTTTATTTTTCCATTTATTGTAATAGGTTTCAAAATCTACCGGTATTTTTTTAGGTTGTCTTCCTTTATAATTTCCTTTTCGTTTTGTCATTATATGGATTCCCTTCTTTTTAGATATCTATACAACGTAGTTTTACTTAAACCAGTTGCTTTAGATATTTCTGATAGGGAATATTCGTTACTGTAATACATTTTGAGAGCTAAATCAATGTTGCTACTTTCATGAGAAGGTCTGCCGCCTTTTCTTCCTCTTGCTCTTGCGCTTGATAATCCTTCTTTAGTTCTTTGACTTGTTAAATCTCTTTCAAATTGACTAATTCCAGAAAAAATCGTAAACATTAATTTTCCCTGGGGAGTAGTAGTGTCCATCCATATTTCTTTAAGACTTTTGATATTTGCACCTTTATGCTCTATTTGTTCTACTATTTTAAACAAATCTTTAGTGGAGCGACTCAATCTTGTTAAGTCTGTTATTATAATTGTATCACCAGGTCTAATATGTTCAATGAGATTATTTAACTCTGGTCTTTCTTTTTTAGTGCCTGTAAATTTTTCGCAAAATATTTTTTCACACTTAGCTTCTTTTAATTGATCTATTTGTCTATCCAAATTTTGTTCATGAGTACTAACTCTTGCATATCCTATTAGCATTTAGATTCTCCTTTAAAATATTTTCTACCGTCTTTCAAAAGAAAACTAAAAAACAGTTTTCTTTTTCAGTTGGTCTTTATGGAAGTGCTAAAAACGTACGTTTTTGGGATTAAAATTATTATCTTCACTTATTATTTGAAATGTAGGAAGAATGAGTTTCAAAACCCATACCATATTCAAAATACCACTATATTGCATTTAAACGTTTTTGGAACTACAAAATCAAAAAAATAGAATGTAAAAACACTCAATTAGAAGGGAAGTTTCATATTTAAGTCTACTTTTATTTTCTCTAAATCTGTGATTTTCATATATCTACAATTTTATAAAAAAATTATTAAGCATAGTATTTTCGATAGGAAAATCCAAATAAAAAACTTTAGAAAATCGAGTATATGTTTCACAAATACATTACTTTATTCTTTTTAATGATTTATTTTATTAAAATTTTATATCTAAAAACAAAGATTTGTTATTGATTAATTTTTATATTTCAGATATCAAAAGAAGAACAGTTGATTGCTATTTCTACTATGCAAGCATTCTTTTTCAAATATTTTATGTCGCATAGAAGAGCTTATTAATATATAAATACAGCTTTTGATTATTTACAAAAAAATATGGAAAAACTATAATACCTTTAGTTATAGTAAAATATATATAAAATATGCTAATATTAATTTAAAAGTTTTATATATATACATTAAGTTATTGTTAATTATCTTAAATGGCTTTGCCATTATGCTAATCGATAGATCATAATTAGATATCAAAATTTATTGGCTTTATATAGAAAAATGAGATGGTATAAATTTAATATAGAAAATCTAGGGAAAATATACTTTTTCTATAATGCTATTTATCTAGGGGGATGATGCATGGAAATATTTCGAAGTATTTCGAATGTTATAAAAAAAAATTTTGATATTATTATAGTACTAATTATTGAGTTTTTAATTTTTATTGTTTTCTATACAATTATAATTAAAGGTTTTGTAAATTCTTTGATGATTAATTTAACAATTGTTTATTTATTGGCCAGATTAGTTGATATTATAGGATTGAAATATTTTAATGAAACTGTGAAAATAAAGAAAAATAAAATATGGTTTGGAATATATTCTTTTTTTCACATATTGATTATATCGTTTGGATTACTAAGTATTATGGTTACAATTATTTTATATGAAGGAACGACTGGCACTAATATTTTTAGTAAAACTAAACAGAATTTATTTATTTTAAGTATCGTATATTCATCTATTTATTATTTTTCTAATAATGTAATAATAAAACTACATCAAGGTGATTACTTTAAATATAACGCTATAATAGCTAAATTTAGCAGTATTTTACTTGGAAATTTTTATATTATCTATACAGCTTTGAGTGATGATAAGAGTCTGCCAGTATTGCTTTTGGGGCCAGTACTAGTAGGAACTATTATTGTAATATTTACGGAGTTACAGGAATTAAGGAGAGTGTAAATAATTTTGTG
Source organism: uncultured Peptostreptococcaceae bacterium (assembly GCA_964521745.1). GTDB lineage: Bacteria > Bacillota > Clostridia > Peptostreptococcales > Filifactoraceae > Acetoanaerobium. The sequence continues at coordinate 29,403 of CAZFTH010000001.1, read as the reverse complement.
TATGATAATACCTCTGGATTGAGATAAAATATAATCAATCTAGAGGTATTTTAATTATGGCTAAAATCAAAAGAAATCCGAAGCGAAGGGAAGCTATTCAAAAATTTATTGAACTTTATCAGCCTGAATCTGTCGAAGACATCTATGAAAGTCTCAAGGATATGCTTGGCGAAACTACTCTTCAAATGCTTGAAACTGAGCTTGAAAGTCAAATTGGTTACCCTAAGGGAGATAAGCCTGAGGCGGCTTTAAATTCCAGAAATGGCTACAGTACAAAGGTTCTTAAATCAAAAGCTGGCGCTGTACCAATAAATGTCCCTAGAGATAGATATGGTGAATTTGAACCGAAGGTTGTTAAGAAGTATCAAACTGATATTTCTCACATTGAAGAACAAATAATTTCCATGTATGGCAAGGGTATGACTGTAAGAGATATATCAAAGCATGTTTAAGATATATATGGTTTTTCTGTTTCTGAAAGCCTTGTATCTCAAATAACTAATAAAATATTACCTACAATAACTGAGTGGCAAAACAGGCCTCTTCAAGAGGTCTACTCAATAATATTTTTAGATGCTATACACTACAATGTCAAGCAAGATGGTGTAATTGCTAAAAAAGCCGTATACATCATTATCGGTATAGATATTGAGGGAAATAAGGATGTTTTAGGTATGTGGGCTTTAGAAAATGAGTCTTCTAAGTTTTGGCTAACTGTAATTAATGAACTTAAAAATCGTGGGGTTAAGGATATCCTTATCTCGTCGATAGACGGTTTAAGTGGCTTTTCTGATGCTATTCATGCTGTCTTTCCTAAAACGGAAATACAGCGCTGCATAATTCATCAAATAAGAAGCTCTACGAGGTATGTTAATTACAAAGATAAAAAAGAACTTGTAAAAGATCTTAAAGATGTATATAAGGCGACTAGCCTTGATGTGGCTGAACATAATTTAGATGTATTTTCTGAAAAATGGAATAAAAAGTATCCTTCTTGTGTGAATTCTTGGCAAAGTAATTGGGCTCATCTTTCTTCTTACTTTAAGTATCCTCAAGAGGTTAGAACCATAATTTATACTACAAATGCTATGGAAAATTTTAATAGGCAGCTTAGAAAGGTAACAAAGAGCAAATCTATATTAAAGGTGATACTGCTCTTTCGAAGAGTCTTTACCTTGCAATGCTGGATTCTACTTCGAAATGGACATCTAGAATTAGAAATTGGGATTATATATTAAATCACTTAGCTATCTATTTTGAAGGAAGAATAGAGATTTAAATTGTATATTAAAAGGCTGTCAAGAAATGAAGCCTCTTGACAGCCTTTCTGTCGTTATGTTTCAATGTTTTTAAATTGATGATTAATATTTAGCTCTTAAAACTTTTCTTTCAATCATCAAACTTTCTTATGATTATCCCAATTCAGAGGATAAAACACAAATCATTTTACACTACTGAACTAAGCTAATAATTAATCAAATGAGATATAATTTTCTTTATGTTTCTTATCTCTTTTATCCAAATCTTCAACTGTCTGAACACTATTATCATTATCGTTGATATCAATTCTATCAGGCACTCCGTCATTATCTAAGTCTTTTTCCTTTGTGATTTCTTCATTTTCAAGATCTTGAGTAGGAGCATTGTTTTCCATATCTAAGATTGCATTAAGCTCTGCTAATCTTGATTCTTTTTCTTTGAGAGTATCTTCATATTTGAAAGGTTTATCTATTTCTTGTTTTGCATTTTCAATTTGAGTGAAGGTATCATCTAGTTCAGCCTTTGTTTTATCCTTTCGTTCAATCATTCTATTAAGTGCATTATCAAGTCTAGTTATATTTCCTATAGGATCTGCTCCAAGTGTAGTAGGGTAGGAAAGCTCATTTTTAAGCACTAGGTGGTATTCTCTAGTTAGCATATCAAAGTTTGTTAGAAGTTCAAAATTACCATATGAACCTATTTTAGTAGGTTCAGTAGTTCCTTTTCTGGATAATTCTTTAATTTTTTCTCCAGCAATTTCTTTATCTGTATAAACTTTTCCATCAAGGATTATCTCAAACTTTCCACTTTCCTTATTTTTTATATGGCTTTCATATGAAGACAAGTCTTTATCATACTTAATAAGTTCATCTTGAAGTCTAGTTATTTTTTGAGGGTAGACTTTTACAAGCATATCCTCAAGTCTAAACTTTTGACTAAGATGATTAGCTTTAAGCATTTTAAGTTTAGCTACGTCAACATCAAGTGTCATTTTTTCTTTTATTTCTGGATTGCCTGCGGCAAGTGCTTTAATTTCTGCATAAGATAATGTAGCTTCATCAATATCCTCAGCAACTCTAACAGGAGTTTTATTAGTCATTATCTGGGATATAAACCTTTGCTTATTTTCTACAAGCTGGTAAATATATGCATCAAAGGTTTTTTCTGTAACATACCTAAATATATTTACTTCTTCATTTTTATTACCAGGACGAATTATTCTTCCAGCTCTTTGTTCTAAGTCCGAAGGACGATAGGGAACATCTAAATCATGAATAGCTATTAATTTATCCTGGACATTTGTTCCAGCTCCCATTTTGGGAGTAGAGCCAAGGAGAACTCTAACTTCACCAGAGCGAACCTTTGAAAACAGCTCATCTTTAGCTTTATCAGTGTTTGCATCATGGATAAATGATATTTCTTTTTCAGGTATTCCTTTTTCAAGGAGTTTGTCTTTAATAACGTTATATACACTAAAACCTTCTTTTTTAGGCGTAGAAAGGTCACAAAAGATTAGTTGGGTAAGTTTTTCTTTCTTGTGTTTATCCCAAAGGTTAAAGGTATTTGCAACGCAGTGAGCTATTTTGCCATTTTGATTATCTGGAAGAGATTCATCTATAAGTCTTTGGTCCATAGCAAGCTTTCTACCATCATTTGTGATATTTAGCATATTATCAATACTAGGGTCTACTGCTTTATTTCTAACTTTTTCAGCTCTTTTAGCAAGCTGATTTACAAGCTCCACTTGTATTTCACTAGCAGGGACAGTAACGTTATGATAATTGACTTTAGGTACTGGAAGGTTTAAAGATTCTCCTGTTTTAATGTCAGCAACTTCTTTAAAGAGATTCATAAGCTCAGGAATATTTGAAAACTTAGAAAATCTTGTTTTCATTCTGTATCCAGTCCCTTCGGGAGCAAGTTCAATAGCCGATACAGTTTCACCAAAAGTTGATGCCCAGGAATCAAAGTGGGCAAGTCCAGCTTTTTGAAGGGTATTATACTGTAAATATCTTTGCACTGTATAAAGCTCGCTCATTGAGTTTGATACTGGAGTTCCTGATGCAAATACTATCCCTTTTCCTCCTGTTTTTTGGTCTAGAAATCTACACTTCATATACATATCACTAGACTTTTGAGCTTCTGTAGTGGTAATTCCTGCTACATTTTGCATTTTAGTGTATAGAAATAGGTTTTTATAGTAATGGGATTCATCAACATAGATTTTATCTATTCCAAGTTCTTCAAAACTTACAGTATCGTCCTTTCTTTCTGTAGACATTAGTTTTTCAAGTCTTGTTTCTAATTTCTTCTTAGTCATTTCCATTTGCTTTACAGTGAATCTTGCACCACTTTCAGCTTTTATATCCTTTATAGCACTTGTTATTTCATTTATTTCTTTTCTTACTGTTTCTTCTTGAAACTCTCTACTCATTGGAATTCTCTCAAACTGAGTATGTCCAATTATCACGGCATCATAATTTCCTGTAGCAATTCTACTACAAAACTTTTTACGATTATGGGGGTTAAAATCTTCTTTTTTAGCAACAAGAATTTCAGCAGAAGGGTATAGCTTTAAAAAATCATTTCCCCATTGCTCAGTAAGATGATTAGGGACAACAAAAAGACTCTTGTTTGTTAGTCCTAGTCTTTTACTTTCCATAGCACTTGCCACCATTTCATAGGTTTTGCCGGCTCCAACTACGTGGGCTAAAAGAGTATTTCCTCCAAATAGAGTCCTTGCCACAGCATTTTTCTGATAGTCCCTTAATTTTGTTTCTGTATTCATTCCTGGAAAGGTTAGATGACTACCATCAAATTCTCTAGTTACTATATTATTGAATCTATCATTATATATCTTAGTGAGCTTATACCTTCTATCTGAATCATTCCATACCCAAGATGTAAATTCAGATTTTATTTCTTCCTGCTTTTGCCTTGCAAGCATTGTCTCTTTTTGATTTAATACAGACTTTTCAGCTCCATCAACCACAACTCTATCATAAATTTTCACATCTTTTAGATTGAGAGTATCTTCAATGATGCTATATGCATTTATTCGCTCTGTCCCATAGGTTTTATGAACAAAAACATTATGATAATCTTTGTTTTTTCCTGATATATTCCACTTGGAAGTATATTCACTATATGAAACCTCTATTTCAAACTTTACAAAATAACTAGGTTTTAAAGTATCTGTTATAAAGTCCTTTATAATGCTCGGCGGAATCCATATACTACCAAGCTTTATATATATTTCATCAGCAGTAAGGTCTTTAGGCTGTACCTTTTCAAGAGCTGCCTTACTTCTTTGAAGTAGAGAAATTATCCTTTCTTTATTAGGATAATCCTCTTTTGAAAGCTCAGTTGATATCCTGCCGGATACAATATCTAATTTTTCCTTAACATCTCCAGAAAGATATTCATCAGCAGTTTTAAAAGCATTTTCATAGATATTTTCATTAATTGAAGTAGGGTCTAAGAATATATGATTACTTAAATCTTCAATTATTTTTTCTTTAGGGTAAGAAGTTAGGCTTTGCATATACTCTAAATCTATTTTTCCTTTTTCAGTCATAGAAATATATAGAGCTTCATTAGAATTATCAGCCTTAGTAGGCTCTATATGTGGCTTTATAGTTCTTTTAGAAAATATGTCAGCCTTTGCAGTATAATTTCCATCATTATCAAATTCTTCTAAAGAGCAAAGAAGGGGATAAGCGGAATCATCTTTGAAAATCTTTTTATTGGCTCTTGAATTTATATATCCATGTTTTTTAGAAAAATCATCATAAAGCTTATTTAATTCCTTTTGCTTATATAGTATATCAACCTCACTATAATCATTTTTTTGATATTCAATGAGTTCTCTTAAAGTATCCCTAATATCAATTAATGACTTTAGTTTCCCAATATCTATATCCTCTATAGGTATAGCTTTATTATTTTCCTTAAAAAATGCTTCACCATTTTCAATAAAATAGCTATAGTTTCTTATGTTTTCAAAATCAACTTTTTCTGTTATAACTTCATTTTCTACAATTTCATCTATACTTTTGTTTTCAAATTCATTATCAAGACTTAGAAAACTAATAGCTGCCGACAAGGATTTTTTCAAATCCTGGCCATCAGGTGCAATGCAAGCAGTATCAAATCCAAATTGAGAGGATATTTCCTTCATTTCACCAAGAATCATATGGGGATTATCTGCAAAATACTCATTCATTAAGATTCCATTTTCATCTGATTTAAGATTTATAAAGTTATTCTTTCCTTCATTCATTCCTATCTCTTCATCAGTTTTCTTTTGAAGAAATATTATATCTGAAGTTACTTTAGTTCCAGTATTTTTAAAGGCATTATTAGGAAGCCTAACGGCTCCAACAAGGTTAGCCTTTTCAGATAAAAGCTCTCTAAGTTTGCTATCTTGTTTATCAAGTGTTCCTTTTGAAGTTACTAAAGCTACAATTCCACCAGGCCTTACCTTATCAAGTGTTTTAGCGAAGAAATAGTCGTGAATAAAGAAGTTTAAATGATTATATTCTTTATCATTTACTTTGTATTGCCCGAAAGGGACGTTTCCTATAGCTAAATCAAAGGTATTATTTTCAAATTTTGTATTTTCATATCCTTTTATTTGAATATCTGATTCTGGATATAGATAACTTGCTATTTTTCCAGTGATACTGTCTAGCTCTACACCATAGAACTTGCTATTTTTCATACTTTCAGGCAAATGTCCTATGAATTTTCCAGTTCCACAAGAAGTTTCTAAGATTTTTCCTTCCTTAAAACCCATATTCTCAAGAGCTTCATATATAGGAAGGATTACATCTGATGGAGTATAAAAAGAAGTTAAAACAGAGCTTCTAAGATTTTCATACTCAGTAGGGGAGAGTAGCTCAAGCAGTTCACTATATTCTTCTCTATAGTTTTTAGAGCCAGAATCAAACGCATCAGAAAGACCACCAAAGCCGACAAATTTCGACAAAGCATTCTTTTCTATATCACTTGGAAGTCTTTCTTCATTTTCTAATGATTTAAGAATCTTAATAGCCTCTATATTATTTCTTAGATGCTCTTTAGGAGATAGGGGAGTATCTTCAGTAAGAATATAGTTTTTAAGATTTTCTTTAAGTTCTATATATTTAGAATCTATAGGTTTATCTAGATTTATTTCTTTATTTAAATTATCTAAGGAATCATCTGAATTAGTGGAATAGTAATTATTTAATATTTCATCAATAACTTTATTCTTTGGACTATCTGATATTTTATCTTTAATAGATTCTTCGGATTGATTTTGTGAAATTTCTTCATTTATATCTATATTATCAATATATTTATCAAATACTTTTTCATCTATAAGTCTATCAATTCTTTTAATAACTTCATTCCATCTTAAAAATCTCTTATCATCAGGATTTAAAATGCCACGAGAAAGAACTAAGCCATTATTTCTGTAATCTGCATAGGTATTATCAGCATGAGAAAGGGCATAGTTGTGGCCACCAGTTCCAAATGTATCTTTAATAAATTTCTCTTTTTCTGATGAGTCAATGTTTTCAATGTAAAAATCAATAATGTTAAAGGTGGATACTTTATCGACTAAATATTTATCTATTTCATCTTCTGTAACAAACATTTTTATTCTTTCTGCTTTTTCTTTATTTGATGAAAAATCTAGTTGGGGAAGAGTCAGTCCTTTTAGGTCTTCAATAAGGTTTTTATGGGAAGTGTAGGTGTTATATTTTCTAGGATTCTTTATTTTTTCTTCTTCAAGTTTTATTTCTAAGTCTGATATTATGTCATTTACTTTTTCAGTATCTTTTAGTTTTTCCTTAATATTTTCTATAGCTTTAGGAAAGTTATTTAGTAAACTACCTAAAAACTCAGGTTCTTCTTCTAAATAGTCACGATATGTGAAAAATACCTTACTTGATATTTTCTCAATTTCATAGGTATCAACTTTTTCAAGGTCTTCTTCAGGTAAAAAATCTCCTTGAATAAGCATCTCTTTGATTCTTTTGTCAGCTTCGCTCCATGAAAGACTAATTTTAGATGATACTTGAGCTTTATTACCATAAGCTATATCTATTCCAGCTTCGCTGTACCAAACAGCTATTTTAGTATTATCAATAACTAAGCCTTTACCGCCTTTGAATTTCTCTTTTAAATACTCAATATTTCTTTCAGATGGGTAGTCTTTTTTATAAAAGGCACAGATATCAATATTTGATTGTTTTTCGTTATATCCAGTAGATAGCACCTTATCAATAATATCTTGAGACATAGAAAAAGCAGCAGGCTGTATGCCTACTGCTCTAATTTTATCTATTATAAAACCTATTTGCTCAGGTTCAGATTTTATCTGTAAACCATCTCGTCCCTGATTATTTCTTCCACTGTATCTTTTATATTGTTCATTTCTTGTACCCAAAGCATCTGGTCTTTCTTCTTGAGCTGCTCTGTTATCTCTCTCTTTTTCTTGAGCTGCTCTATCATTGTCTCTTCTATTTCCTCGCAGCTCTTGTTGAATTCTGCCATTTTCGGAATCAGATCCCCATCTAGAAATAGTGCTGAATAAAGTGCTTTCTTGTTGCTCTTTATATACTCTAGTCTCATTCGTCCCCATTTCCCTATATCTATCTGCTGCTCCTCTTCCAGAAACTCGTTGGGAATCAGAAAATCTCCCACTAGAGAGTATGTCCCCCCGTCCTTCTCGAATAGGGACTCCTTCTCCAACGGAGTGTAAATCTCGTCCTCTAGATAATATTTCTTTCCTGTTTCCATCTCTACTATTTTCTTCTCTGACATTTTCTATTCCTCCCTTTTCTCTTTGAGCTTTAAGGTTAAGTAAATCAATCCTTTGAACTTCTTTTGCAATATCTACAAGGATATCTTTTGTGATTGAATGAATATGATTATTTACATATGTTACTGATTTTTCAGTATCAAAAGATGTAATATATGAAAGTTTTTGTTCTAATAGATAGTCAAAAGGTTCATATCCAAGTCTTTTTAATATCATATATGAAGAAGATTCTTCTATTAATTCTTTTAATGCATCTTTGTCATAGTTAATAGATAAACCTAAGTCTTGATGTAGAAAGGTATATATTTCATCAATTTTTCCCTCAACTTCTTTTGATACAATTTCAATTACTGATTTAGGGATAGTTTTAGTAGGCAATCCATATTTTTTATTTATATTTAGCATTGCTTTTTTATGGATATCTTCATTAAATTCCCATAGTTTAAAAGGTGTATTAGTTAAAGATCTTGTATCAGAAACATCAAACACATATCTTAATTTCAATTTCCCATTTTCTTCTTTAAGAAGGGGAATACCTTCTGTTCCTTTTTTTACATACCTATTTACTTTTTCATTCCATAAACTGTACTCTGCACAAGCTGTTGCAGAGGGTCTCTTAGAATATATTAATAGCTGCTCTTCAAAAGAATACTTATACAGATTTGATGCAGTATCTAAGAATTTTTTAAACTCATTAGAGCTTGAATATATAGAAACTTTTCTTTTTTTCAGTTCTTCAATAGTTTTTTTCAGCTTATCACTCATATATTCCCTCCTGAAAAACACTATATTTATTTAGTGACATTATAACACTATAACATTATAATGTCAAAAAAGTAAAATAGTGTTTTTTAATATAGTTCCATGAAAACCTATGGAATTTATCGGTTTTTTGGGCTGTATGAGATTATCCATTCCATCATTTGGTCTTCAGTTATCTCATAATTATATTTTTTTAATCTAATTTCGTTCCAGTCCTTTAAAAAATCATTAAATACTTCACTACTAGATTTAAGTTTTGGAATTTCTGATTGAGTGCAAGGGACAAATCCAAAGTCAGATTCAAAGTCTAAAATTATTTGAATAATGTCATAGAGAGTATAGTTGCTATAATCTGTTATAGCAGATGGGTTGCAGCTTAAAGCCAATGCAATTTTATCAAGTTGTTTTTTGCTTGGAGATCTATTTCCTAATTCATAGTTTCTTACAGCTGCTGGAGTAAGTCCCGATAAGATAGCAACTTCCTTTTGAGTCATATTTCTTAAATGTCTAATTTTTCTTAATTTCTCACCTGATATCATAGTAAGCTCCTTAGAAAAGTTAAAACACTAACCATTTAGATTAGTGTTTTAAAGTTTTTATAAGATTTGGTCTAATTTTTTGCTTTCTTTAGACATTTTTTCATTATTGCTCAACTTATTTTTGCTTTTATCATTTATATTTTCTTTTGCTATATCTTTCTTTTTATCTAGAACTACTGATTTTTTAGCTAATTCAATTAGAGAATCTATTTTTTCATCAAGTAAAAACATAGAATCGTCAGACATGAACATATCAAAAGCTTTATTTAAAATATTAATATCATCAATTCCTTTTTCTAAAGATAGAATAGATTTGACATAATTTTCATAATTGCTATATATCATGTTTGATATAGTTTTTTTAGTATCTTCAAAATCTTTATATTGTTCTTTGTAGATGCTACCTGATTCTTTTGCATTTACAACATCTATAGTGTAGTCAATGTTATTAAATAGCATTGAATCAACTTCTTTAGCAAAAGAAAGGATTTGTTCTTTTCCTATTATAAAGTGGTCACAAAACTGAAGACCTAATTGCTCAGAAATAGTTGAAATTCTTTTAGTTATAATCATATCTTCATTAGAAGGTTTCGTAGTGCCACTAGGATGATTATGATATACAATAAACCCGGCAGATTCGTTTTTTAAAATCTCTTGAAATAAGATTCTAGGGTCAACAATGCTAGAGGATACTCCACCTTTGAATATATTTATAGACTTTTGTATTTTGTAGTCGTCATCATATAATATGCATCCAAATATTTCTTGTTTTTCATGTTGAAAACCAAGCTTTAGGTTAGCTTTAATTTTTTCTATATCAGTAATTATATTTAGGTTTTGATTTTCTCGTTCAGCTAGGAAGCTGGAAAACTCATTATAGTCCTCATAACTAGAAAAATCTTTTATTTCATTGTTTTCTTCATGAATAAAAAGAGTTTCTTTATACTCAGGATAATTATATAATCCAGAGAAAGTGTTCTCATTTCTATATGATATAAATTCATTATCAGCTTCTATATATTTCATTTTATCTACCATTTCAATTCCTATAAACTTAAGGATTTCATCAATCCTGCTAACATTCTTTTTCGTGGATTTATCATGATAAGTTAGAAAGGCCCTTGATGCCCCAGCGTTTAGAGCTTCAGATATTGCTCTTTTAATATCATCTCTATGATTTATAGAGACTTTGGTAGAGTATACAGGAATATTCTTTGTGTTTACAAATAAAAGTTGAACCTTGCCCTTTGTAGGTTTATCTACTTTTCTTACATACTCATAAAATGTTTGATCTGATTGTATAGGTTTTTCTTTTGAAACTAAACTACCCTTAGCATAATCCAAAAAATCAAAAAGCGGACGAATATCGTCCGCGCCAGATTGCATCTTTTCATATAATTGTTCCTTGGTTTCACATCCGAAAGTATTGTATAGGTTAATTTTTTCCACCTTCTTCCAATGGTAAATCAAGCATCTCAAATAACTCTTTAATTTCTTTAACAAGATTGTCTTCAGGATTTTTTTTAATAAAATCCATTAATTCTTTATGGCTTTTCACACCAAATAAATCAAATAGCTTGTTCATTAAGACCATCCTTTCTTTTTTGAAATTTTTAATTTATATATTAAAATAAGGGGGTTAGAAGCTTATTTTAATGGGATAGGTAAATAGAGAATAAATTTGATTAAAATAATAACCTTAAAACACTATAAACTTATAATGTTCTAAGGTTATTATTCTGTAAGTTTATATATTACTGTTCCTGCTGGTGTTTCAAGTTCCCATACAAACTGAACTCTTTTAAGATTGTCTGTAAATGAATTTTCTACAGTTGCTTCACAGGTTATGTCTCCACCGTTATCAACTGTAATTGATAGGTCGGGAACGTTTAGGTCGCCTGGTTGTCCTACTCTAATTACTGCAAATGGGATATACCAACGCCAACCTACTGTTCCACTAGCTAAATACCCATTGTTCCATAGATGTTGTAAACTTGACTCAGGCATTACATAATACTGAAGTACCCATGTTCTAAACTCAGCATATGTTCTTCCTTCTGCTTTGTAGGTCGCTACCCTTGCTGGTAAGCCTGAATAAGCGTTTCCGACCATTTCTGTCAAATCTTCGCCCCAAAAATCGGTATTAGGACCACTAAGGGCATACGACATTGGTATTTTAATATTATCTCCACTGCTGTTTATACCGTTATTATTTATTGAATAATTTGTTACTCCTTTATCAACGTACTTTTCTATAAACGGGTCTAACGATGTACCCATTGAAGGTTCGCCTGCAGGTATTGATGCATTTCTTGCTAATGTGTCTGCTATTATCTTATCTGCTTGCTCTGCACTATACCCAAAGCTCATTAAAGCCGCAGGTTGTAAAGGAACTACTTTATACTGATTTTTAAATTCCTCCGCATTACTTACATTAAATGCCGCTGCACTAAGAGTAATTTCTGATGTTTGACTTGATTTAGGAGCACCCTTGTCCCAAGAAATACTAAGATTAGAGGATAATGTTTTACCTTCCTCAGTAGCCAAATCACCCTTGCCAATCCACTGAGTTGTCCATGTATCGTGATATCCAAAATGTGCATACACTACTTCGCCCATAGGTGCTGGCTTTGGTTCTGCTTGTACTTGTTCTCCTGTTAAACCTACCAATGAGGTAAGTACAAGAGATAGCATAAGCAATAAACTTATACCTCTCTTTATTCTCATTTACCTCACCTGCCCTATTTTATTTTAACCAGTATTCTATTGCCATTACCGTCAGTAAACATTACTGCTTTTACCAATTCAGGCTTAAAGGAACTAACCCACCAGTGCCCAGTGGAACCTCTTTCTACGTTGGACCAAACCCCAGAGTTACCATCAAATAGGTAAATATGAGCTGATGCAGAAACAGATTCCCCAGTTCCTTCTTGAGTTATCCAAATACCTGTTCCGCTTTTTTCCTCAAGATTAACTCTTAATACCTTTACCCCATTAACTTCAAAAGGCGTTCCATTTTCCACCACTCTAAAGCTATTTATTCTGTCTACTGGAACAGGTACTTTATTTAACCCTGTTACGATGAGTTTGCCCATTTCAGCCTGATAAAGAGCCTGTGCTTCTGCTTTAGTCTGCCCACCTACAGGTGGAACTACTGGAGCAGTTGGCTTTGCTATTAAACCTGCTTTAGTCGCTAGATTTCCCACAAGTGCTATTGCTTCTTGCTTTGACATTTTGTTGGTCGGTTTAAATGTTCCATCAGGATATCCACCAATTCCACCTGCTTTAGATAATGAGCCAACACCTTCTTGTGCCCATGGTGCTATGTTTCTATTATCTGTAAATTTCTTTACGTCTTTAGATTGGGAGATATTAGATAACTGTCTTTCCGCTTGGTTAGCCATTACTGCTATCTCTTGTCTAGTGATTGTTGCATTAGGCTTAAATGAACCATCAGGGTATCCTCCAACAATTCCTAGCTGATTTGCCAATGTGATAAGTGGATTGTTCGTATCCGTAAACTTAGAATCACTAGAAGATGGAATGCTTGTCTGCTTCTTAACCTTATTGAAATAAGTTGTTATAAGCTCTGCAAACTCCTCTCTTGATATGTCCTCCCTAAAATCTGCATCATTCTTCAATGAATTAGGAATCAGACCTGCGTTACTCATTGCGTCCACCGTAGGCTTTGCCCACTCTGATGTAAAGCTATTTGCGTAGACTTTATTTAACTCAAGTGCCGGAGACATAAGCATCACCATAGATACTGCAAGTGTTATAGAAGCTAATTTAAATTTCATTTTCCCATTTCCCCTTTATTATTTATTTTTAAAAGAACTAAATAGCCTAAATTTATTTTACTATTATCTATCATACCAAAATATAGCAAAGTATTAAATTGAAAGATTTTAGCTAAATGCTATTTTTAATTTTATGTAAGGTTATTTTAAGAAGATTGTATATTTCAAAATATCCTAACGCCATAATATTAAAACATTCAAACACTATAACGTCATAAATTTATAACACTATAGTGTTTGAAACAATTAAGTTTTAGATTAAAGATTTAAAAATTATTGGACAAAAGAGTTATTCTTTTTTATTAAATTCATCATCGTAATCTTCTTCAAATCCTTCTTCGAAAGATAAATCATCATTTGTATTGCTAGATTCACTTTTATTAAGGGCATCGGATGATTGAGAAATGTCTGCATTCAAATGCTCATCATATTCATTTGCTATATAATCATCTTCATACTCATCTAAATATTCATTATCCTCATCAGAATCTTCGTATTCGTCATCTATAGAAGCTGTGTTTTTATTTTTGAGATAGATTTTCTTATAATAGCCAAATCCTCCTACAAAAAGAGCAACAAGAGCAATAATAAATAGGGTAGAGTTAGGTTTTTTATCCATATTACTTTCTTGTTCAGCTAAAATCATTTCTGCTTCTTCTTTTTCTATTTGTTCTTTAATTTCAGCTTTTAATCTAATTTCCATATCTTCTCTAGTTTCTTCGGAGTCATTAAGTTCTCCACTATTTTTTCTTGATTTATTAATTAGATTTAAAAGGTCAGATTCTGAGACCTCTGTAAGCATACGAACTTGTTGGTCATTTTTACTATAGTCTATTATGAGATGAAATTCTTTCCCTGAATCTGTTTGAAAAGTTAAAAATTGTCTTTTAGGGGGGATATCTGAATCAAACTGATGCCCATCTTCTCCAACATTTTCTGTTATATCTCCTCTAGACTGAGATGGGCTAGTAGGGGAGGTGAAGTTGGGTTTTTCTACATTTCCACCAATTGGAGTAGAAGTTTTTGCGGGTGCTTTGTATGGGTCAGCCATAGATATAGATTGTGCGGTATTATTCAATTGTTCATATGAAGCTGTAGAAGTCTTGATAGGAGATATATTTTCATCTAAGTCCAAGCCATCTGATGCATATGAGAGAGTAGGGGAGACAAGTAAAGCTGTAGTTAGTATTGTAGCTATTACAGGGTTCATATTTTTACCTCACTTTTGTATGATTTTATTCTTCATTTTTATCTTGAAAATCATGTATTTCTTTATTGTCAGAACTATTTTCAGTAGTATTTTCAAATTTCGGATTATTGATTATAATTTTTGAGCTATCTAAGAAAATACTGTCCTTCTTTTCAAGTAGTCTAAGTAAATCCATAGGTGACATCTCTATTTTATTTAAAAATTCTCCGGTTATTACACTATTTAGTTTTTCGATTTCACCTTCAAGATTTTCGATATCTTTTTTTATTTTTTCGATACTGTCTCGTTTCTTTTCAATTTTTTCTTCTACACTGGAAATTGAATTTCTTATTTTATCTGGGTTTAGCATAGGTTTACCTCCAAAGAAAAAGACATCTATATTTAAGATGCCTTTTTAAATTTATGATGTTTTAATTATAAAATTTTATAAAGTTATAGTACCATGACACTAAAGTGTTTTAGGTTTTTAAAATTATGGAGTTACTCTTCCAGCTCCATAGTAATGCTTTTGCCAATAGCTTGAGTTAAGATTTGCATATTGAACCGGATCACCTGCATGAATCATAGTTCCATTGCCAACATATATTCCAACGTGGGTTACTGGTCTTCCGGCGTTATATGTTCCTGTAAAGAAAACTATATCTCCAGGTCTTAATTCTTCTTTTGATATCCTTTGAGTCGAATTATATATACCTTGAGCTGTAGTTCTAGGCATATGCTTTACTCCTGAGTGGGTAAAGGTCCAAGTAACAAAGCTAGAGCAATCAAATGTGTTAGGGCCATTTGCTCCAAATACATATCTCTTTCCAAGGTGCTTTTGGGATTCTTCTAAAAGTACTTTTACCCATTCATCGTAGTTTTCAAAGTCAACATCATTAGGGAAAGTATAATTAGGATTGTTGCTATAATTATTATTTTGAGAGAAATCTACTATATATGCATCTGACAAAGTATCGGTATTTGATAAAAGGTAGAAATATGGGTCTAGGTAGTTATCAAACTTATCAATTAGTTGAACTGTTAGAAAAGAACTCATATAAGTATCGTTAGAAGACTCAGCTATAGAGCATAATTCTTCGCCGGCATTAACCTCATATCCCTCTTCAACTAAAAAGTTAGATACATTAAAATATCTAACTCTGTTTCCTGCAAAGGTTAAAATTTCAAGATACTCACCAAATTCATTATTACCAAAACTAATAATTCCATCTACAAGTGCAAATACTTTTTCACCGGTAGGTTGAATATCTATTGCAGGGTAGAATATTTTTTGTCTAGTATCAGGCTCTAAGCTATATCCAAACTTTCTTATGACATCTGTTTTCCAATCATCTAAAATTGGACTTTTCATAAATGTAAAGCTACCTTTAGCTTCATAAAACATCTTATATGAAATCTTTTCTTTTACACCTAAAAGACCAAACTTTGAATCTATAACATCTTCAAGGGGCTTTGTGTTTAGTACGGTTCTGAGAATAGTAACAGTGTATGAAGTTTCACCTGAATATCGTATTTCAGTTCTTGGAATTCTCTCAAGTCTATACATAGTGCTAAACAAATCTTCTATTTCGGATTTAACTTTACTGTCTTCAAGCTCAAAACCATGGGAAAATATTACTGATAGATACGATGCAATCATATGAGGGTCATGTCCGATATTATCTAAACTGTACTCATATTCATCATATACAGGGTGATTTTGTTCAGTATCAATTATATCAATAGCTAAATCTACTTCAAGCTCTGAAAAATATCCGTTAGTTTTTGTTATCTCGATATCTGATGATTGATATACTATTGATGCAACTACAGCACCACCAATGCTAGATATAGAAACTAGGAGCATGAAAACACAAGCAAAGAAAAATGCAATTACAAGAGGGATTCCTAAAAGAGAGGAAAAGGCAGTTACCACTCTAACCATAGCAGCTTTAGATGATTTTATTAACATCACAAAACGACTCTGATTTATTTCGAAAGTTTCTGATGATTTTTTAAGTTCACTACTTTTAAATGCTTTAGCATAATGTTTTTTATAGATTAATTTTTGCAATTTCTTCTTTTCGGCTTTTGAATATTGATTTAGATTTCTTTTTTTCTCATGTTGAATAATATCTTTATTTTGTTGGTTTAATGCACTTTTAGATTTATTTAAATCCTTTTGGGTTTTAGGTTTTTCTCTTAAATTACCTAGTTTTCTAACTGTATTTATTTTAGTTCCTATAATATTTTTTGAGTCAGTTACAAACTTAAAGGTTTCTGAATGCAAACTTTTATCTTTCTCGATAGAATCTAAGGTGGAGTCTTTGGCAAATCTAAAAGTATAATAAGTAGGGGAAAGAAGAAATCTACTAGGGTGTTTTTCTTTTTTAGATTCATAAAATTGTAGTCTTGAACTCTGGAATTTATTTCTATTATCTAAAAGGTCATTTTTTATTTTTTCTTTAGCTTTCTTATTATTATGATTTACTTTTATTTTTCTGACAGATTTCGACAAATTTTGAAGCTTTTGATTAGTGCTATTAACGGTTTTAAATGTATCGGATTGAAGGGAATTATCATCTTCCTCTAAAGATTCAACGATTTTTTCTCTAACTCCATAATTTCGTTTATTTTGTAGTTTTTTATTTTTTAAAGATAAGTTGCTATGTTTATGTTTCAATTCTTTTATATGAGAGTTTGAGAATCTAACACTTTTTTCTTGAAGTTTTGCTTTATCAGAAATATGCTTAAACTTAAATCGTGTTTTATCTATATGGATTTTGATTTTTAAAGAATTAAGTTCATCGGTACTTTTTTTAGAAGGTCTAAAAGATTTTTTATTTGGACTTTTTGTATTCTTTCTAATCGAAGTATCTGAAGAGGAAATAAAATTGCCTTTTTCATATCCCGGATTATTAACCTTGCTATAAGATTCCACTGAATCAAAATTACTGTTTTTATTTTGCTTTTGTATTTTCTTTTTGATATTTTTCTTTTTCTTATCTATATTTTGAGTCTTCAAATCAAGCTTTTCTTTCGTTCGTTCAAGGGATATGTCTTTTATACGATTACTTATATTTTCTTTAGTTCCTTTTGTAACATTTAATTCTTCTAAGCCATCTTTAGTCATTTTATTGACTATTTTATCCTTAGAAGTAAGTTTTTTAGCCATTAAATCAGCTCCTTAATACCACTCGCCCTTTGCGTTATAGTGATACCATTGGCTATTTTTGAGCCTTACGCACACGCAATTGTTTTCATCAATCCAAACTTTAACAATTTTCATTCCATCCTTGTAGTCATTTCCTACGCATTTAGTGTGCAGCTCGTTTGTTCTAAACATTAATTTCTTTTGATCTTCTGTAATGTTCTCGATTCCGACAATCATTTCATCAACTCCTTATTTTATGAACTAACTTCTTCAGGTTTTGTAGTCATTACTTTGTATAGTATTGTTTCTTTGGGAAACTTATCTATGAATGGAATAGTTACATTTCCATAAAAAAGTAACCCTTCACCTGGATTGGTATGGGTTACATAAGATAGTTGATGGGGGGATATGTTTAGTCTTTGAGCAAGTTCTGCTCTATCCCCGGATGCTTGAGATAGCATATAGATAAACTCACTGTTTTCAAATATATTTTCTATTTCTTTTGAAGACAACAAATCTTTAACATTTTGGGTTATACCAGTTGGAATTCCTCCCCATTTTCTAAATCTTTTCCATATTTCCACAGAGTATGAGGCTGTTTGAGGTTCTTTTAAGAGAAGGTGAAATTCATCAATATAATATCTTGTAGCCTTTTTACCTCTATTCATAGAAACTCTATTCCATACTTGATCCTGAATTATTAGCATACCGATTTTTTTAAGAGCTTTTCCAAGCTCTTTAAAATTGTAGCAAACAAAGCGGTTATGAATATCTATGTTTGTTTGATGATTAAAAACATTAAGTGAACCAGTAACATAGATTTCAAGAGAGGTTGCAATGCGTTTTGCTTCAGGGTCTTCCTGTTGCAAAAGAGTTTTGTATAAATCTTCAAGGATAGGCATATTTTCAGGAACAGGATTTTCTAAATATTTCCTATATATAAGTCTTACGCATCTATCTACTATTGAATTTTCTTTTCCATCAAGGCCCATCTTTGTACCTACTACAAGCTCACAAAGAGATAAGATGAATTCTGACTTTAATGTAAGTGGGTCGTCATCTTCTGCATAATTAAGGTTTATATCCATAGGATTTATATAGTCTTTCGAGTTAGGGGATATGTTTATTACTTGTCCCTTTAAAGTATTAACAAGTGGAGCATATTCACCCTCTGGGTCTCCAACGATAATATCATCTGTCGTTCTTAAAAAAGAATTTGTAATTTCTCTTTTAGCTGCGAAAGATTTACCAGCTCCCGGCACACCTAAAATCAAACCATTTGGATTTTTAAGTGCTTTTCTATCTACCATGATAATGTTATTAGAAAGGGCATTAAGACCGTAATAAAGTGATTCTCCACCCATAAAAAGCTCTTGTGTGGTAAAGGGTACAAAAATAGCTGTACTAGAGGTTGTAAGAATCCTTTTAATCTCAATCCTATTTTTTCCAAGTGGAAGTGAAGAAACAAGTCCTCTTTCTTGCTGATAGTCTAGTCTTTTCATCATGCAGTTATATTTAGTAGATATTGATTGTACTTGAGATACTGTATTTTCAAGCTTTTGCCTTGTTAATGCAGTGTTCATAACAGTTATAGTAGTTACAAACATTCTTTCGTTTCTATTTTGCAGATCATCTAGAAAATTTTCAGTTTCCTTTGTAAAAGTCTGAATATCTGAAGGGATAATATCCATATCATAACCAGCTCTTACAGCTTTCTTTTGTTCTTCTATTTTCATTTTATTTAAATCAGATTGCTTACTCTTAATCATCTTGATAGCTTTGTTTTGGTCTATTGAATGAATATGAAAGCTTATAGATATGTTTTCATCTATATCTAAAAGGTCTGCAAGCATTCTATCATTCATTTCAGGAGCATTAATAACTATATGGGATACCGCTGAATACATATCGCCCATTCTAAATACTTTTCTATCTCCAAAATTAAAAGAAGATGGAACTATATAGTCTTTTGTAGACATTCCACCATTTTTGATACTATTCCATGTGAAGTTGAATTTACTATCTGAATCTGGATTCATAATATTAAAAAGGAGTTCTAATCTTTCTTTTCCATCTAAAGCGATAGCTCTTGCTCCTAATACTTTAAAATTATTTAGTATATCCGATTCTATTCTTTCTAGTCTTTGTTTTGCATTTTTTAAATTTTCAGCTTCTATAGTGTAGGTGATGTACTTAGTTTTTATAAGACCATTGTTACCTTTACTTAGCTGATTTTTTAGCATATTAGAAAACTCTTCCCTAATTTCATTAAAATTATCACTTGAACTAGGCATTTCTATATTTCTTTTAAAGTCTTCTATATTCCCTTTTTGATTTATGAAAGAAAGTTGAAATTCTACAGATGAATCAAAGTAATTTAGAAAATCACAGTAGTTTTCAAATATTATAGTTTTATCATCATTTTGTGCAAGCTGATAGTTTATATCAAAGAACTGGATTGTTTTATTATACTTTTTTCCACCTAGATGACAAATTCCATCTGGAAGGATTCTTTGATAAGGGATTGTATCTTGTACAGTTTGGATTGGTGGAGTTCTCTTTTTAAAAAAAGAAATCATAAAGCCTTTAGATTCTGATTTTTCTTTTATCAAAGAAGATTTATCTTTTCTATGCTGGTATTCTTCTTTGCTTTTTTGTAACTTCTGAATTTGCTTTTTTTGCTGTTGATTTTGGAGGTTTTGCAAGTTTATCAGCTCCTTTCACTAAAGCTTCATAAGAGTTTATATTCTTATATATTCTTACTTCAGGGTTTCTTATTTTACTTTCATAGTAATATTTTATTAGCTTTTCAAAATTAAGACCGTCTCTTTCGTAGACACCTAAGAAAAAGAAGGGCATAACTCCAACCATCATAATGAGAAGGGCAATGTCATTTGGAAATATTTGTTTTGCATTTATATAGATAAAAAAACCTATAATTCCACCTAATGAGAAGCTTATGAGCTGTCTTCTAGTTAGGTTGAATGCTATCTTTGTTTTTACCTTAGCTAAATCCTTAGGAACCGGAACAAATGCCATTTAATAACTCCTTTCCAATAAAAAAAGCTGCTCATTGAGCAGCCTAAGGATATTTATATGAAATTCTTTTTATATTCTTTGTATGATTTATATTTTTTCCTAAAATTTATTATGCTAAATACAAATTCCTGTATTCTTTTGTAAAGAATTTGAAATCCTTTAACTGTAGGTATGAAGAAAACTATTACAAAGATAAACGGAAGGTAAGGAGATAAAAAATCAAATATTTTAACAATAGCCATTAAAATAGCAAATGGAACTATAATAGGAATAAGTAGTCTAAATATTAAACCGGTATTATTCATCTATATTACCTCGCTTTTTGTGTTTATTAGCTAATCCAAATACCGTAGCAGTAGGGATAAGGCTGTATATATATAATAATGAATCATTAGTTGTTTGACGATTTATTCCTCCAGCCACAATGTAGACAACAATCATACCTATAATATATGCAAGAGCGAATTTAATTAGAAACCATATTGTATGTCTAAAGAGAATTTTTAATTCATTTATCATATTGAATGTAGTGCTTTCTTCGTTTGCTTCTTGCTCAAGATGAAAGGATAGTTCTTCATCAGTCACTGGTTTTATAGAAATACTTGTGAAATTTCCATGTTCATTAAGTTCATGAGAGCCTAAATTAAATTCTTCATTCTCTGAAAAATCAATATGTTTACGAATAGTATATTCAGCTCCTTTCATACAACAACATTTTAAATTTAAAGCATTATAACACTAAAATGTTATAATGTTCAAAACTTAATGAGCATTTAATACAGATTTGGCAACACTATTTGATTTTATAAGAGAAACTAAAAGAACTACAGAAATTCCAATAAGGAATCCTAAGCTCTTTGTGAAATCAAACGCACCGCCACCAATTCCTTCAAGAAATGTTTTGACAAGCTGAGAGTATATTCCAAATCCTAAAATAATTAATACCCCTTGTAAAGCATAAGCAAAAATTACTTTTGTATAGTTAATACCTATATTTGACCATTCTTTATTTCCAAATGTGGCAAAAGGAACAGGTGCTAGTGAAATATAGAAATATATTTCAACCATTCTTATTGCAAGAATTACAAAAATACCCATTGATAAAATCCAAAATATGACTTTAAATATTGATGTTAATAGGATTAGTGTTATCAATTCGTGTATTGCTAACGTATTTAAAGATTCTATAAAAGTGCTTGAATCTATTTCTAATAATGTATTGCTAGATGTGACTATTCCAAGTGTGCTATTTGTTAAACTAGCTCCTACATCAAAGAATGCCATAACGAAGTTAAACGTATTAGAAAGTAGGTACACTGCTATTCCTGCTTTAAATACATATTTAAAAAAATTAAAAGTATCTATATCATGCATGTTGTTTTTTTCATTAACCATTTGTATAAGCTCATAGCAGAGTATAAAAGTTATTATTAAAGCGGCTATAGGAAGTATAATGTTGTCGGATATATTTCTGACCAAGCCATAAATATTAGAATTCCAAGACATAGGAGATGCTCCAGCATTTGAAGACACATCTACTAAAGTTTCGTTGAAATAATCAAACATACCTTCAACCTTAGATATAACAGAGCTTATGAGCATTTTTCTTATATATTCAATTATCTGATCTATTACCCACATATATTCACCATCCTTTGGATAGTTTTAAAAAAATTTAAATCTTTGATTTTGATATTAATTTAAATTTAGCCAATTTATGAAGAAGCTCTTAGTTTTTATGGATTAGTTAGAACTTCTTCACCTTTGAAAATAGAACAAGTAAAACTAAAATAAGTTTGCTAAATTAGGGATAACTTGTTGTGCAAGAAGTATTATTCCACCGCCTGCCATAAGCTGTTTTATACCTTGAGATTTCGCTCCTGGGTTATCTCCACCATATCCTTCAAGTAAGTTTACCACTCCCCATACTCCAAGTCCTGCTCCAAGAGCTGTTACAAGTGTTTTTAATGCTTCTATTGCACTGTTAAAAAATTCCATAAATAATCTCTCCTTTGTTTTTTATATTCTTTTTAAAAAAAGTTCAAATTGCTTTGTGGAAATAGCTCCAATTTCATATTCTTTTTTAGCAATATTATTTTTCTTAGCTTTTATCCTTTCTAATTTAATATATTTTTCTACATCAAATTCATTGTCTTTATTAAAATCCGAAAGTAGCTTATAATTTTCATGATTTTTAATATTATATTTTCTTGAAAGAAATGGCCTAACACCTCTTAGCTGCATAATGCATTTTCCTCCATCCAGTATTGCTATTTCATCTTGACTCATAAGCTCTTTTCCAACCTTTTGATAGTTAAGTCCATAGCTTTGTTGTTGGCCTCTATTTTGAGAAGTGTTATAAAGGTCTATAGTTTCTTTTCCAAGAATTTCGGCAAGGTCCTTTAAGGTAGATTTTTCTTTACCGCCAAGAAATAATGTGGTGTCACAGTTTCCTTCGATAGTATCAGCGTGGTCTTTGTATATACCTTTAAGTTGACTCTTTGATTGAAGAACAACAGATGCTGATATTTCTCTGGAACGCATGGTTGCAATTAACTTCTCAAAATTTGGGATTTGGCCAATATTTGCAAATTCATCTAAAAGGCAACGAACATGATAGGGCAGTTTTCCTCCATATTCGTCATCAGCTTTTTCGCATAAAAGGTTAAAAAGCTGAGTGTATAACATGGCCACTATAAAATTAAATGTTGTATCAGTATCGGAAATTATTATAAAAAGTGATGTAAGAGTATCGCCAATCTTATCTAGCTCTAATTCATCTTTTGATAGCATTTCTTTAAGTTCCTCAATATCAAAAGGGGCAAGTCTAGCTCCACAAGAAATTAATATAGACTTTGCAGTTTTCCCTGCTGCCAATTTATATTTTTTATATTGTCTTACGGCAAAGTGATTAGGCTTAGGATCTCCTATGATTTCGCCTGTTATATAATCTTTTCCGGTTTCAAGTTCTGTAAATAAAATATCTACTCCGTTTACAAAACTTTCATTATCTTCTTGAACCTCAGAAGCATCTATCATTGAAATTAACGTATTAAAGTTCTTTTCCTCATCAGGAGATTCGTAAAAGATATAAGCAATTAATGCAGTATATAAAAGTCGTTCAGCCTTTACCCAAAAATCTTCACTAGATTTTTCGCCTTCTCCTTTTGTATTTAAAATTATTGTGTTAACGAGTTTTAAGATGTCTTTTTCTTTTTTAAGATAGGCGAAGGGGTTGTAATGCATAGATTTTTTAAAGTTTATAGTATTTAGAACTTTGATTTTATAAGGCTCATATACTTGTTTATTGTTTTTTAGTAGCACTTTTCCTTTTTCATCAAATTTTGGCCTACCTCTTGATAGCATTTTTCCAACTTCGAGAAGGACAGTACCTTTTGGGTCTGTAACTACATACGAACTATGCATTTGCATAATATTTGGTTTGACATAAAATCGAGTCTTTCCAGAACCAGAGCCACCAACTACCAAAACATTTTTATTTCTAGCTGTGTGATGGGGCTTTCCAGGGAGGGAATAGGGGTTTAATGTTAGTGCTTCTGTTTCTGTCAAAATTATATTATTTCGTGGCTTAACATCAACATATGGAAGTATCTCTTTTCGAGTTCCCCATCTAGCAGAGCCATATTCTTTTCCTTGCCTAAATTTTTTCTTATCTAGTTTTCTGAGATAAATAATCATAAAAAAAACTCCTGTAGTAGTTATTCCAATTAATAAATCTTTGGAATTAAAACTAAGGAGAAGGGAAGAAAAGGCATCTTCGAAATTTAAAAGAGTGTTTAATAATCCGATTTTTTGTGAAAGTGAGCTAATTTTATTTGAAATATAGAAAATGATTAAGTAGGGAAGAGACATAAGTATTAGTTTTCTATTGTCCATACTGGAAAGTGCATTATTAATATCAGCCTTAACTTCTTTCCCAATCTTTTCAAAAGTTGTCATAGACTTAACTCCTGCTTTTTTTCTTTTACTTTCTCATTATTTAGATTAGCTTCTTTAGCTTTATCTTTGGCTTTTTCTAGTTTCAAAATAGTGCTTTCTTTCTCTTTTGAATTAGGGATTTGTTCTATTTTTCCTGCTATTTTAAAGTCGTTTTTATTTAATTTTTTATAATGCTCTTGATAGATTTTCAATGTTTCTTCATGCCTTGTTTTTTCTTTAGGATTTTTATCGTTTTCAATTTGATTTTCTAGTTTATCCATTTTATTTTTCACTTCTTCCAGATTATCCGACAGTTCAATACTTTGTTCTTTGATAAAGTCTGATTTTTCATTGGTCTGAAGTCTTTCTGCCACAATAAATCTTTCTAGAGCTTTCTCTATAAGCTCAACATCCCTAGCTAGGAAAAAAAGGTTAAACCTACCCGGTGTTGAATAGTCTTTTTTTATTGAATAATCAACTTCATGGTTTTTCATTATCTTTTGGAATAACTTCAAATTCTTGATATCACAATCGTTACTCGAAAGTGGTATGCCTTTTTTATATAGTATTTTGAGATTTTTAGCGTTAGTTTTCCATAGAATGTCTTTATTTAAGAGTTTTTCAAATAGCTTAATTAGGGATTCACTAGTAATATCAATTGCATTTAAAGTTAAGCCATAGACTTTTTTTATAGGTTTTTCTGTGTGATGAACTAGCTTTCTCGTAGTTCTATAGCTATCTTCGACTGTTTTAAGAGCGTCTTTTAGTGTTTCCTCTTGATTCAAATTTTCACCTTCTCTCAGATTAAATTTTTAACTAAATGTTGTTATGGTGGAATCCATTTTTTACAGATGAAACTCATTTTAGCATCTCCTTTAAAATCAAAACATTCGTAAAAGCCATTATTTTTAGTTTTAATAAGATTTTTTATAAAATATGATACCAAAATATGTCAATGAATCAAAAGTATCTTAAAACAAAAAATTAACACACTGGATTACTTTCAGCCAAAATGTTAAAAACAATAAGCTTAATTTAATGATTTAAGTCATGGTTAGTTTTTGAATTATAATACAGATTCATTGAATTTGGAGCGTTGTAGAGAGTTGTCATGAGATAAGATCTAATATCTCTAATTTCAGTAGTATTTCTTGAAAGGCAGTCAATTACAAATTCTATATGCATATGATTTAGCTTTAAAAACCTAGATTTAACTAGATTTGCAGAGGTATTACAACCATTTATTCTGAAGTCTCTTTTCGTAGAAGATACTGTATCGACAAGGATTTCAGTAATATCGTTTACGATATCGGAGTCGTTTTTTTCGAGTAGAAGCTCATAGTCAATATTGTCTTTAACTATATGCTCATTTAAATCTCTAGTTTTATCACTGATTATTTCTTTTTCGAGATTTTGAATATTTTTATATTTCCTTTCGTTCATTCCTTCGGTATTTTTTATTTTGTCATGTTCTTTGTCTAATTCTTTTTGAATGAAGGAATGATTATATATTTTATTTATATTATTATCTATATATCTATTAAGAGTCGTAATATTTACGGGTCTAGAACCGGAGTTTTTACGGTTCATAGTGTTTTCAACGGTTTCAAGGGGTGATTTTTTTGATTGGTTTTTTTCGTGTTTTTCTGATAATTTACTATTTTTATACTTTGTAGTGTTTTCAATGCTTTGAGTTGAATCGTAACTTTTACGGTTCATAGTATTTGCAAGGGGTTGATGTGAATCGTCCTTTTCAGAGAGATTTTCTATAATCTCATTAGAGTCATCAACATTATCTAATTCTTTAAAATCAATTAAATCCTCGTCTTGATTTTCTTTTATTATTTTGTTTATATCGGGATAAGTTAGATATATTAAATTTGGACGTCCTTTTCCTTGTCTAACCTCAATTAATAAATTGTATTCTTTTAGCTCATTAATGCATTTAGTTATAGTCTTATCAGAGCAGCGCAGAATTTTTTCCATTTGTTCACGTTTCATAATTAGATATACATTTCCATCTTTATCAAACCATCTATTTTTGACTGAAAGTTCATATCTACTTTTCAAAATCGAATATAATATAATTGCTTTATCACATACTTTGGGAAATTCATCTAAAAAGAAAAAGGTAGGTATTTGATGGAAAGAATTTTGATATATATCATTTACTGAAAACTTCTTTTGGTTAAACATTTTGGATTCCTCCTTTTTTAGAAATAGGGGAAAACAAAATTTTGTTTTTTTCTTTTTTATTTTTTTCTAAATTAGGGATATCTATATAAATAATGTTTGGAAATGTCTTTAATATATTCATTAAATTTTTCATATTTTATCCTCCGAAAATTTATTTTGAAATTAAAAAAAGTGATACACAAATGAGTATCACTTTTAAAAGAATTAATTGTATGAAGTTTTAATAAATATTTTTCAAATTTAATAAACTTTATGGTATAATGAATGTACCGAAAATTTATTTGTACTAAGTAATAAATCACTAATTCATTTCTGGGAAAAATGGATTTGTGATTTATTATTTTTTTGAAAAATATTAAATAGCAGAATTAAGTTTTTTAGAATTTTCCTGCATTATATTTTTATATACAGCTAGTACAGTACTTTTTTTGTAATCATCAAAAGTATGGATATATATTTTTGATGTTGTTCTTTCTTCTGAATGTCCAAGAGCTAAAGATATATCATGTAAGCTCACTCTATTTTCATTTGCAATACTAGCAAATGAATGTCTAAGATCATGGAAACGTATGTGAGGGAGACTGTGTTTCTCCAAAGTCTCTTTTAGGCAGTTACTAATATAATTTGGCCTAAACTCTTTTCCACAATCCCACTGCATAACATACTCAAATTCTACTCCTGTTTTTAAAGTTATTTCTTTCTGTCTTATGTATTCACGTTTTAATTTAAATAAAATAAAATCAGGAAGGTATATTTTTCTTACAGCGGATTTACTCTTTGGAGAATCCTTTTGAATTATATTGCAACCAACTACTGTTTTTGTATCTTTAATTTGAATATATCTTTGGTCAAAAAATACATTTTTCCACTTTAACCCTGCAACTTCACCACGACGTAATCCTAAGAAGCCAGCAAGGCAAACTGGAATATCAATTTTCATTCCATCAAGGATATCTAAAAGATTAAAAATTTTATCAGCCGTATAGATGGAATATACCATAACCTTATCATCTACAGGCTTCATGACTTTTTTCATAGGATTCTTTTTAATCACATCCAGTTGCTTCATTTTTTTAAAAGCTTGGTTAAGCAATCCATAATGTTTTGAGGCAGTGTGTCTTGTTAAATTTTTTCCTCTATATTTTTTGTGCAGTATATGCTCGAAATATTCCTCTAAATCAATTGATGTAATATCTTTGATTTTTACGTTATGAAAGTAGGGGATGAAATGATTGTATAGGATATTTTTATAACCATATACAGTACTTTCAGCACACTCTACATTTTTAATCCTTAACCAATAATCAAAGAAGTCCACAGCATAAATAAATTTTCTCAATAAAAAACACCCCTGTTTGTAGTTTTATTATATTGATACCACAAAAAAGCGCTTTTGTTTTTTTATAACAAAAATTTTTTAAAAAAGAAAAATAATTGGCGATAACTGGTAATTATCCATAAATCAAATATAGCGACCAATATTACTGATTGATGTATCCCGTAATATCGTCCGAAATAACAGATCTCTTCCTGGTTCTCAGGAAGCTGTCCCTTGACATCACGTTAGCCAGACAGAAGTATCATTATATAACAACACCGTCTTGGCATATATGCTTACCACAGCATACTTACATCAGTAATATTAATCGCTATCTTGAATAAATTAATTGGTGGAGATGAGGAGAATCGAACTCCTGTCCGAAGTCCATTCAATAAAAGCTTCTACGAGTGTAGTCGTTGAATTTAAATTTCGCTTCCTTGGCGCCCCAACAACTAAGCTCCCTATCAGCTACATCTGAATTATTCTACTTTATGTCCAGATATCCACAAAGCAGTGCCCTACTATCTGACGTTTTCATCCAAGTCGTAGGAATCTCGGTGAAAACGAGCAGCAACTAAGCCGCTAAAGCGTAATTTTCGTTTGCGTTTAATTTAAGTTCCCCATAGTTTTACGTGATAAAGAGGAGTTACACGACTCGCTACCCGTACCTTCAAGACCCCGTCGAAACCATTACATCCCCGGCTACAAACGTAGTATCTTAATGATATATTAACACAGAATCTTTAAAATTACAATTTACATAGAGATTACAAAATTAAGATTACAAATGCTTAGTTTATCGTATAGGAATAAAAGTTTAAAAGTGTTAAACTATATATAGCATCAATATTATATCAAAAGGAGAGTTATGTTATGCCTTGGAAGTTAAAGTACGAAAAAGATGATGATATGGTAGCTTTAGATTTTGAAACAAAAAATCAACTAGATGATTATATTAAATCAAATAATCTAGAGCATGCCTGGAAAGTAGTAGAGCAAATTAAGGCTGTCGTTCCAGCTGACAAAGAATAAGCTAAATTTCCATAAGGAGAGCCATTCTGCCAGAGTTTTCTTTATCTCTTCTGTAGGAATGAAATCTCATATCAGAAAAAGTAGATAGGTTGCTCAGGTAGATATGCTCTTTTAAGATGTTGTTATCAAGGGCAACTCTTTGAATTATAGATACTAAATCAATATGATATATGTTAGCTTTTTTAGAGATTACTTCATCAGCAAAACTAAATGAACTACGAAATATTTTAGCTACATCCTCATCCACTTCAAAATCATCATATCCTATAGATGGCCAGATAAAACAATGAATATCTGATGGCTTTGAATCATAGTTTGAAATCATATCAGTTATTGCTGATTCGATTATTTTTAGTGA